>CAJXOQ010000011.1 GCA_913057975.1 uncultured Marinobacter sp. | reverse complement strand
ACGAGATAGGAGTCCGTCTCGTGGGCTCGGAGATGTGTATAAGAGACAGCGCCCAGGGTTAACCCAATCGCCAGTATCGGGCTCGCAGACAGGGTATTGGGAAGTGCGAAAAAACGTTCCAGAAGATCAGTCATCCGACGCTCTCCGCTGCCCTGCCTTGACCAGAGACCCCATCAGCAGCAGCGTGGTCAGCACACTCAAAAAGGTGCCAACCAAGAGCGCTCCCGCCACCGCCAGCCACTGCCCGCTGAACTGATCAGCCGAGAAGAACACACCCACCACGCCCGGCATGATCAGCAGCACCAGCACCGAAATCAGCCCCTGGCTCGCCGTGGCCAGATCATCACTGACACTGCCCTTCAGCATCAGCGTGATTGTCATCAGAATCATGCCCAGCACACCGCCGCTGACCGGAATCAGGAAAACCAGTCGCAAGGCTTCGCCAAGCATGAAACATAAAACCAGAGTCAGGAAACCCCGCAACATCGACATATTGTCATGCTCATCAAGTAACGAATTGCT
Organism: uncultured Marinobacter sp.; assembly: GCA_913057975.1. GTDB lineage: Bacteria > Pseudomonadota > Gammaproteobacteria > Pseudomonadales > Oleiphilaceae > Marinobacter. The sequence goes on along the minus strand of CAJXOQ010000011.1, from coordinate 39,944 downwards.
CTACACTAGCCCATACCCAAAGTTTGACACCAGTTCGGATACCCCATGGCGCTCAAGGCAACCATCTTTAAAGCAACACTGAACATCGCGGATATGGACCGGCACTATTATGGTGACCACCACCTCACCATCGCCCGCCACCCCTCGGAAACCGACGAGCGCATGATGATACGCCTGCTGGCTTTCATACTGAACGCCAGCGAGAGCCTGGAATTCACCAAAGGGATCAGCACGGACGACGAGCCGGATCTTTGGCAAAAAAGCCTGAGCGACGAGATCGAACTGTGGATCGAGCTCGGCCTGCCCGACGAGAGCCGCCTGCGCAAGGCCTGCAACCGGGCCGACAAAGTGATTCTCTACACTTACGGTGGCCGCGCCGTGCCACTGTGGTGGGAGAAACACCAGGGCAAACTGACTCGCTTCGACAACCTCACCATCATCGACCTGCCGACAGACGACACCGAGTCGCTGGCTGCCCTGGCTGAGCGCGGCATGAACCTGCAATGCACCGTCCAGGACAGCACCGTCAATATTGGCAACGACGACACGCTCGTCAGTGTGACACCCCTGCCGCTCTACCCTGTGTAAAAAATCCCCCGCCGGGGTCTACCAGAACGATCCAGTTTACGTTAAGGTAAACTTTAGCCAAATCTGATCCAGGCCGCACCAGGTTCCGTCAGTTTGGCTATACTCAAAGCAAGCATCGACACCCTCACAAGGGGTGTTTTGTTCCTCAGGCCACTACCCCAGGAAGAGGATTATGACAACAACAAAATCCAAAGTTGTTTATAACCCGGTTTTTACCGACGGTGCGGAATTCCGAATTCCCACCTTCAAGTTACTCAAGCAGGATGGCTCGCTCTACAAAGGCGCCAAGGCTCCTGAGCTCGACAAAGACAAAGCCCTGCGCATCTACCGGGCGATGGTCACTACCCGGATTCTCGACGAACGCATGCTCGCGGCCCAACGGCAGGGGCGCCTGAGCTTTTACATGCAGTGCACCGGCGAGGAAGCCGCGGTTATCGGCAGTACCGCCGCACTGGATGACGCCGACATGATCATGGCTCAATACCGCGAACAGGGCTCTCTGACCTATCGCGGCTTCTCCATCGATGAATTCATGAACCAGCTGTTCGGCAACGAACTGGACTACGGCAAAGGCCGCCAGATGCCGGTTCATTACGGTTCCCGCAAGCTGAACTACATGACCATTTCCTCGCCACTGGCCACGCAAATCCCCCAGGCCACGGGCTACGCCTATGGTCAGAAGCTGGCGGGCGAAGGCCACTGCACCATCACCTACTTTGGCGAAGGCGCCGCATCGGAAGGGGACTTCCACGCCGCCCTGAACATGGCCGCCGTCCACCGCGTTCCGGTTATTTTCCTGTGCCGGAACAACGGCTATGCCATTTCCACCCCCGCCGCCGAGCAGTTCGCCGCTGACGGCGTGGCACCCAGGGCGTATGGCTACAAGATGGACGTGATCCGTGTCGACGGCAATGACATCCTCGCCGTGCATGAGGCCACCAAGGAAGCCCGCAAGCTGGCAGTGGAGCACAACCGCCCGGTGTTGATTGAAACCATGACCTACCGCCTGGCGGCACACTCTTCCTCTGATGACCCCTCCGGTTACCGCAGCAAGGATGAGGAATCCGTATGGCGCGAGAAAGACCCGATCCTGCGCATGCGCCTCTGGCTCGAACGCAAGAAGTGGTGGAGCGAGGACGACGAGAAGCAGCTGCAGGAAAACATGCGCCGGGAAGTGCTCGAAACCATGAAACGGGCACAGAAGCGGCCGCCACCCGCGCTCGATACCCTGGTGAGCGACGTCTACGACGAAGTACCACCGGGCCTGGCCGAGCAATTCGACAAACTCAAGGCGCACATCCGCCGGCATCCGGACGAATATCCGAAAACCGCAGAACAAGCAAAAGGAGGTGCGTGAGATGACCCAGATGAATATGCTCCAGGCCATCAACAACGCCCTCGACACTGCCATGGCCGCCAACGAGCGGGTGCTGTGTTTCGGTGAAGACGTGGGCATTTTCGGTGGTGTATTCCGCGCCACCAGCAACCTGCAACAGAAATACGGCAAGGACCGCTGTTTCAATACGCCGCTGGTCGAGCAGGGTATCGTCGGTTTTGCCAACGGCCTGGCCGCACAGGGTTCCGTGCCCGTGGCCGAGATTCAGTTTGCCGATTACATTTTCCCGGCCTTCGACCAGATCGTGAACGAGTCGGCCAAGTTCCGTTATCGCTCGGGCAGTCTGTTCGACGTGGGAGGGCTAACGATTCGTGCGCCCTACGGCGGCGGCATCGCCGGCGGCCTTTACCACTCACAATCGCCGGAAGCCTACTTTGCCCACACACCGGGCCTGAAAATCGTGGTGCCACGCAACCCGCATCAGGCCAAAGGCCTGCTACTGGGCGCCATCCACGACCCCAACCCGACCCTGTTCTTCGAACCCAAGCGCCTCTACCGCGCCTCCGTCGGGGAAGTGCCCGACGAAGACTACCGGCTGCCGCTGGGCGAAGCCGAAGTGATCAAGGAAGGCACCGATATCACCGTGTTGGGCTGGGGTGCGCAGATGGAAGTGATTGAGCACGCCGTCGAACGGGCGGAGAAAGAAGGCATTTCCTGTGAAGTCATCGACCTGAGAACCATCCTGCCCTGGGATGTGGAAACCGTGGCCAAGTCGGTACTCAAGACCGGGCGCCTGGTGGTCACCCACGAAGCGCCACTGACCGGTGGTTTTGCCGGTGAAATCGCGGCGACCATACAGGAGCGCTGCTTCCTGTACCTGGAATCCCCGATCGCTCGCGTGACCGGGATGGACACCCCCTTCCCGCTGGTGCTGGAAAAAGAGCACCTGCCCAATCACCTGAAGGTCTACGAGGCCATCAGGTCGAGCGTGGATTTCTAGGTTGATATCAGGACAGGAGAGCAATCATGAGTGATTTTATACTGCCCGATATCGGCGAAGGTATCGTGGAGTGCGAACTGGTCAAGTGGCTGGTCAGCGAAGGCGACATCATCGAAGAAGACCAGCCGGTGGCCGAAGTCATGACCGACAAGGCGCTGGTGGAGATCCCGGCGCCCTATAAAGGCAAGGTGACACGCCTCTATCACAAGGAAGGGGACATCGCGAAAGTGCACGCCCCGTTGTTTGAACTGGTGGAGGAAGGCGGCGACAGCCAGCAAGATTCAACGCCTGAGCCCAAAGCCCCGGAAACGGCCAGCGAAACGCCAGCAACCCAGGCACAAGCAAGCTCCGGCGAAGCCGATGGCGATGACCCAACGGAGGACTTCATCCTTCCCGACATCGGCGAAGGCATCGTCGAATGCGAAGTGGTGGAATGGCGCGTGGCCGAGGGCGACGAGATCGAAGAAGACCAGCCGGTGGTGGACGTCATGACCGACAAGGCCATGGTCGAGATCACCGCCCCCAAGGCCGGCCGTGTCACGAAGCTTTACCATAAGCAGCAGGAAATGGCGCGAGTGCATTCACCGCTGTTTGAGTTCGTTCCCCGTGAGCGTGACGAGCCGGCCCAGGCCAGGAAAACGTCACAAGCAGCCGCGGAAGCAGAATCGAAACCAACGCCAACCACCGCGCAACCCGTCGTATCCCGCAACCAACCGCGGACGCCGGCCAGCCCGGCTGTACGCCGCATTGTCCGCGAACACGACCTGGACCTGGCGGACATCGCAGGTTCCGGCAAGGACGGCCGGGTACTGAAGGCCGATGTACTGGCTCATCTCGACAAACCCGCCACAACCTCACCGGCACAGGACAGCGACGGCGAGTCGCAACCGGCAGGCTCAGGCGGTGAGCGCCGCCGGCCATCCCGGGAACAGGAAGTGCGTGTTGAGCCCATCCGCGGCATGAAAGCCGCCATGGCCCGCAGCATGGTTACCTCGGCGACCACCATTCCCCACTTCATCTACAGTGAGGACATCGATGTCACCGACCTGCTGAAACTACGGGAGCAACTGAAACCAGAAGCCGAAGCCAGCGGATCAAGGCTGACCCTGATGCCCTTCTTCATGAAGGCCATGGCCCTGGCGGTGCAGGAGTACCCGGTACTCAACAGCCGCCTCAACGACGACGTCACCGAGATCCACTACCAGCCACAGTGCAATATCGGCATGGCCGTGGACGGCAAGGCCGGGCTGATGGTTCCCAACATCAAGGGTGTGGAAGACCTTACCCTGCTGGGCATTGCAGACGAGGTAGCTCGCCTGACCGAGGCTGCCCGTTCGGGCCGTGTCAGCCAGGAGGATCTCAAGGGTGGCACCATCACCATTTCCAATATTGGCGCTTTGGGTGGCACCTACGCCGCCCCGATCATCAACCCACCGGAAGTGGCGATTGTGGCCCTTGGCCGTACCCAGAAACTGCCGCGCTTTGACAGCAATGGCCAGGTGGTCGAGCGGTCCATCATGACCGTGAGCTGGGCGGGCGACCATCGCATTATTGATGGCGGCACCATTGCGCGCTTCTGCAATCGCTGGAAAGGCTACCTGGAATCGCCGCAGTCGATGCTGCTGCATCTAGGCTGACGGAGCATCATGGCGCAGAAGACGCAACTGCAGCAGTTCTACATCCCAGAAGAGCAGTCGATCTATCTGCTCAGCCATGACGATGCCAAGAAGCTCAAGGACTGGGTGGCGCTCTGCGCCGCCCAGCTCCGCCAACTGGGTTACCAGGACATCGAACTGATCGGCAAAGGCGCCTACGGCTTCGTATTTGCCGGCCGCCTGCCACACCAGGACAGCTCCGGCCCCGAACACGTCTTCAAATTCACCCGCATCAACCTTCCCCAACACCTGCAGGACCGACTGGAGGATGAAGCCTATATCCTCGAGCAGGTCCGGCATCCGAGGGTGCCTCGCCTGGTTGCCTATCAACGGGCCCACAACCAACCCATCCTGGTGATGGAACGCGCGGCAGGCCTGAACCTGGAAGAGGTGTCCCTGCGGGAGGGCCGACTGAAGCCCAGACTGGTCATGCGGATTGCCGACCAGATTGCGGATATCCTGCGCAACCTGCGCCGCGAGAATGGCCCCTCGGGGCGCCCCATCGTGCACGGTGACATCAAACCCTCGAACCTGGTGTTTGACGCCAGCACCGAGAACATTGCCCTGATCGACTGGGGCTCGTCGGTGTTCGCCCAGCTGGACGCTAACCAGCAGTTCCTCACCACCAACGTGATGGAATTGATGTCCGATAACCTGCAACAGACCAACGCCCGGCTGGGGGATGTCTACTTCATCGGTGAGGAACAACTGAACGGTGGGCTGTCTTCCCCTCGCTTTGATGAACAGGGCGCTGCGGGCACACTGTATGCGCTGGCATCCGGCCAGTCTTGCCGGTTCGGGCACCAGGCCATTCCCGCCGCGTCCCTAGGGCTGCCCATGGAATTCGCCCGCATGCTCGACGGAATGCTGTCCCCGGACCCACAGACCCGGCGAAAAGCCGGTGACTACTACCTGAACGAAATGTCGCGAATGGCACGCACGGTGATGATCGATCTCACGGAACCACCGCTGGCCCCCATGGTGCCGGTGTGGACCCGCGCCTCCGATCATGAAATCGACACGGTCGTTTACAGCTCCCGGAAGTCTTTCCTCCGCCAGGAAGGCGCCCCGGAAACCCTCAATGATGTGAACGATGTGCAGCTGGACCGCTACTATAAAAATTTCATGCAAGGCATGGGAGAAACCGAAAAAGCCTTCCTGGCCGCCGTCAGCCGACTGGGGCGGTATCCCGTCGAAGGGGGCCTGGCCGTGCGCTGGGAAACCGATGGCGTTTATATCGACACGTCCCTGAACCTGCATGACCCGACACTGAAAACCGCCTTCATCCGCGCCGTCAACAATATGGTGTACCTGGCCCAGGCGATCTACCGTCAGGGAATTTTCAAGAGTTGCCTGTTCAACGCCCGCAACACCCTCCACATCGACCGCGCCGAACCCGACCAGCCTTTCGTGCCCGAGCCCGGCATGCAATTGAAATACGAAGTCAGCGCCGCGCCGGAGGTGGAAGACGAGTCACGGGTTCATTCCTACTTCGAAGACGGCCCCGACCCGGAAGAATTCCTGGTGCTGCCGCAAACCATCATCACCGCGCTGGAATCCCTCAACGACATCCACCACACCGGCATGATCATCTTCGAAGCCCTGCCCCGCCACCTCAAGATCCACAGCCATTACCGCCTGCTGGACCCGGACCGGGAACGTGAATTCAGCCGCCTGCTGGACGAGATACTGTCCGCGGTGGGCCAGATTACTGGCCTGGGCGTTTCCGGCTTTATGAAAATGCCCTACAAGGACACCCGTTTCTTCCCTCATATCGAACGACTACCGGAGCGTTACTACCCCAAAAATCCCAGGGCAAAGAATATCCCTGGTTGATGCCCAATGGACGGCAGATCGCCACCAACAGGACTGGACAGAGCCCCCCATCACACGTAAGATTGCGCACTCGAAATTGGCGCCAAAGCGTTAGATTTCATCCGCCCGTAGCTCAGCTGGATAGAGCGTTGCCCTCCGGAGGCAAAGGTCTCAGGTTCGAATCCTGACGGGCGGGCCATCTTTCACAAAAAAGCCCCGCTAGATGTGGGGCTTTTTTGTGGAAGACGGTTTGATCGTTAGCTTTGGTGAGAACCTGCTTCGACAACTCGCAACAGCGATTTGGGCACCGCAGCAAAGCGGAGGCGGGGTGAAGCCCCGAACAGACTCCGCATAAAGCAGGAAACTAAATTCCGCCTACCTGGCGCATAATATCGCTTGCCGTTTGCTTAAGCTCCGAGAGCAATGTCTCCGTAACGCCTTCGGCGTTCATGATAGGGTCTGGCCCTGAAATGTTGATGGCAGCAATTACCTGTCCGGTAAAGTTTCGAATAGGCACCGCCAGCGCCGTAGAGTGGTCAGAGTAATGACGGGTCCACCCCTGAGCACGCTCTTTTTCACACAGTGCAATCAGCTCAGGCATCGTTTGTGGCGCTGGCTTGGGATAACCATCCAGGCGCTGGCCCTGTAACTGGGTTTGCAACTCTGCCGACGTCGTTCCCAGCAAAAGCGCCCTACCCATGGCGGTAGTATGCAGCGGGAAACGAGTACCCACAGGGACATTCACAGAAACCCTCTGCAATGCCAGCGCACGGAACACATAGAGCACCTCAGCGCCATCACGGACTCCAACATGGCTGGACAGCGAAGTGCTATCCCGAAGCCTCGTGATGAACGGGGCCGCCACCTCGACAATCTCACGACTGGCGAGATAGCTGAAACCACGCGACACTACTTGAGTGCCAAGGGCATAGGTGTTGGTCCCGATCTTACTCAGGTAACCCATGGACGTCAGCGTCTGCACGATCCTGTATATCGAACTCGCGCTGACCCCGAGACGTTGCGCCATCTCCACTTGGCTCAGTGCCCGACAATTGCTATCAAACATTTCCAGGATGCGCAGGCCCTTCTGCAGGGCCGGAACTGTATAGTCCTTTTCACTCAAATGGTTTCCCCCTATCCCGTTTGCGCCGTCAGTTGCCGGTTTCCAACTCTATAGTTTCTACCAAGAATCGTGAGCACCAGCGCGCCGGAAATCACTAGCAGCCAGGGATTGTGAGCGACCAGAGACAGCCCGGCAAGGCTCAACAAGGTTTTCTCAACTTTCGAGAGTGGCGCACTGAAAAACCCGATATAGGCAGCCGACAGCGCTACGATACACAGGATGCCACTGACCATGGCAATAGAGAACTCCAACCAGGTGAAATCGAGAAACAGCAGGCTCGGCGCATAGATGAACATAAGTGGCACCAGCGCCTTACCCATGGAAAGTCGGAAAGCGGTAACCCCCGTTTTCATGGGATCAGACCCGGAAATCCCCGCTCCCGCATACGCCGCCAAGGCGACCGGCGGCGTCACATCGGCCAACACACCGTAGTAGAAGATAAAGAAGTGGGATGCAAGCAGAGCAATACCAAACTCATCCAGGGCCGGAGCGACAATGGAGGCAAGGATAATATAGGTCGGCGTGGTTGGGATCCCCGCGCCCATCAGAATACAGGCAAGGGCCACCAGCAACAGCGCAATGAAAAGCGTCAGGCTGTTCTCGGTCACCAGGTCAAAGGGTATGAAGGCTGCGAGGGTACCGCCGAATTCATGGGCCAGCCCGACAATAGCACCAGAGAACTTGAAGCCAAGCCCGGTCAGAGTGGTCACACCTAACAGGAAACCCACACAGGCGCAGGCCGCGGTAATGGCGATGGACTGTTTGGCCCCCTCCTCAAGACTTTCGACCAGCCTGCGTGGCGTAAGCACGCTTTCATGGTCCAGTTTCAAGAACCCTAGAGGCCGAAGTACGACGGGAATATAGGAACAGACAATAGTCAGGATGATACCCCAGAAAGCCGCCAGAAACGGGGTGAACTGCATAAGCAGTAGCGTCACCATCACCACCAACGGAATCACCTGGTGCCAGTGCTTTGCCAGCACCGCGCCAAAGCGGGGGATCTGGTCAGCCGGCATACCCTTCAGGTTCAGGCGGCGGGCCTCGAAATGCACCATGCATAAGGTGGCCAGATAGTGGAACGCGGCCGGAATGATCGCAATCAGAATCAGCTCGTTATAGGGAACACCGAGCATTTCCGCCATGACAAACGCAGAAGCCCCCATGATCGGCGGTGTAACCTGCCCGCCGCAGGAGGAAGCTGCCTCGGTTGCTGCAGCAAAACGACCGCTGAAGCCATACTTCTTCATCATCGGGATGGTGAAGGCTCCGGTGGTGACGGTGTTGGCCACGGGCGAACCGGAAATCATCCCAAAGAAGCCCGAAGAAACCACAGATACCTTGGCCGGACCACCGGAATAGCGGCCGGCAACCAAGGTCGCCAGCTCGATAAACAACTGACCAAGCCCCGAGGCCTGGGCCAGTACGCCAAAGAGTACGAAGTGGTACACGTAGGTGGCCACAACTCCGATGGCGATGCCATAAATGCCCTCGGTGCCCAGATACAAGTGCTCCACGAGGCGAATAATATCGTAACCCCGGTGCGCCATTACGCCCGGCAGGTAAGGGCCGAACATGGCATACAGCAGCGCCAGAACCCCAATAATGGAAAGCGACTCCCCCATTGTCCGGCGGGCACCTTCAACCACCAGCATCACGGCGATGCCACCCATCAGGTAGTCGAACGCTTTCGGGAAGCCAACATTGATGATGAAGATATCTTCGAAAAAAATGACCAAATAGGCTGAGAAACCGGCACCAGCCAGCATCAGCGGCCAGTCGATCCAACTGGGCTTGTTCCGGCCACCCAAAGCAGCTACCGGCAGCGCTGACAGTGCCAAAAGCCCGGCAAAGCCGTAGATCAGCCAACCCCACCAGGCTGGAATATCACCGGCCAGCGCCTGTACCAACTGGTGGGCAACCAGCAGGTAGAAAGCCCCGTAAGCAAGGCTCAACACCATATTGGTCTTGAAGTGTTTTGGCGGCCGCCGGGGAAACACAAGGAACAGCAGGCCCATGATGAAGGCCATGTGTACGCTGCGATGGGTAATCTCGTTAAGAAGACCGAACCCGGCCGTATAAATATGGAAGATACTCAGAACGACACAGGTAATGGTCACCAGTGTCTTGAGGGGCCCTTTCAGGTCCCGAAAATTTGACTCGTTATCAAACTTTTTAATCAAACTGTCCAGATCAGCCTGATGCATTTCAGGCTCACCGGAGGACGAACGGTTAGCAGCTTGGCTGTGCGAATTGCTCATACCCGTTAACTCTGCGTTATTGTTGGCAGTTGGAGACCGGAGCAATCATCAGCCCGCTGTCCGGCCATTGGTTCAGATTGATGACGCTGTTGCCAGTGTGTAGCCTGTTTTTGAAGCGCTTATCAGTGCGAACGATCAGACGACCAATATCGCGATCCATCTCCAGGATGAACTGGCCATTACGGAGCTCAAACGACGTGGCATCCGGCTCATCCACCAGCGAGGGCAACCCTTGCCCATGGGCAAGGAACACTTCCGCCGTCTGGTTGATCTTCAAATCGCCGGCCGATGATTCAATCAGCCGGTAGTAATCCGTGACAGGCGTCAACGACACGGAGTGAACGAACGAAAGCTCAAACGTCCGATCAACCAAGGGAACACAGGTGAGCAACCTGCCCTCCCGATACTGACTGATCTCAACGCCAGCTGCCCGGAGATTGCCGGCCAGGGCAAGAGCCCCAACCAGCAGCACCGGCAGAACCGACTTATTCAATGATGCCCTTTTCACGGAAGTACCTTTCCGCACCAGGGTGCAATGGAATGGAAACCGATTGCAGAGCCGTTTCAGCCGAAATTTCCTTACCCTTTACATGAACCTTGCCCAGGGTTTCGGTGTTTTCGTACAGTGCCTTGGTAACAGCGTATGCAATATCTTCCGGTAGATCTTCGTGGGTTGCCCAGATCGCCCGTACAGCAATAGTTTCAACATCCTCATCTACACCGTTGTAAGTGCCACCGGGCAGAACTATGGAAGTGTAATATGGCTGAGTTTCCTGCAGCTTCTTAATAGGCTCACCGGTCAACGGGATAATGCTGATGTCATGGCCGTTAGCCAGTTCAAGAATGGAAGAGGTTGGGGCACCAGCCGTAATCAACGAAGCACCCAGATTGCCGTCCTTGATCTTCTCTGCAGATTGGGAGAAAGAAGAGTAATCCTCTTTTACGTCGTCACGGCTCATGTCATGAGCTTCCAGAAGATCCCCCAACAGTTGCCACTGGCCGGAGCCGGGAGAACCGGAGCTAATGGATTGGCCTTTCAGGTCGCTGAAGGTACTGAACTCAGGCTGAGCGACCAATTGAACCGCTTCAGGGTAGAGAGCACCCAAGGCGCGTAGTTTTTTCTGAGCCTTACCCTCGAACTGATTCTTGCCTTGATAGGCGGAATCGAGGATATCAGCTGCGACGAATGCAGACTCGATATCACCACGTCCGAGCAAGCCTGCATTGGCGACCGACGCGTTACCGGTTTCAGCCGTTGCCGACAACTTCTTGCCTTCCAGATCTGCGTTGTTGGAGATGACCTGCGCCAGCATCCCGCCGAGAGGGTAGTAAGTGCCACCGGTACCGCCTGTCGCAATACCGAAAAACACCCGTTCCTGCGCTTGAGCGGCACCAGCAGCCAGGCCAACTCCCAAGGCAGCAGACATAAGAATCGTCTTCAGTTTTATCATTGTTATACCTTCCTTTTCTGTTTTAGCTTATGGGTGCCGCCTCACAGACGGCGGTTGGAACACAACAAAGTGTCCGCTAGCAGCGCAGCCGTTTTAGCGGTCACACCAGATTGATCAAATTCAGGGTTCAACTCAGAAATTTCCACCAGCGGCATGCCCCGAGGCAGTGACCCGGCAATATGCTTCAGCTCGTCAATCACAGCTTGCACCACTTCCAATTCAACGCCCCTTGCCGCCGGTGCACTGACGCCAGGTGCCTGATAGTGGGGCAGCACGTCCAGATCGATGGTCAGGTAGATCATATCCAGCCCCTGACAAAACTCTCGGAGCTGATTTAGCACGTCGGGGATATCGGACACACGCATATCCTGGTCTTCCCGATAACTGACACCCAATGCACGTGCGCGCTTGAAAAGCGAATAAGTGTTACTACTCCTCGCAAGCCCGAGACAGCAATAATGAAAGGCTTCCCGCCCGTAGCGTTCGGCAATTTGCGCAAACGGGGTACCGGAGGAAGGCCCTTGCTCACCCGCCACGCGCAAATCAAAGTGTGCATCGAGATTAACGATGCCTATTCGGGTTTGAGTCGGGTCGAACAACCGTGCCAGCCCCGAGAAACTGCCCCAGGCCGTCTCATGCCCTCCGCCCATTACCAACAGGCGGCTAACGGAAGGCAGAGCCGCTGCAACTCTCGAAGCCAGTTCATCCTGACCCTGCTCAAGTGCATCACCTTCGACCTCAACAGTGCCGAAATCCGTCACTGACAGATCGCCCTCACCATGCCAGGCCAGATTTGCCAACTGACTGCGCAATGCGGAAGGTCCGGCGGCTGCACCCAGGCGCCCCTTGTTTCTCCGGACGCCTTCATCGCAGGCAAATCCAAGCATGCCGACGGTTGAGCCGGGACAACCTGTTGGTGCCGGCAATACCTTCTGGTGCCACCGGACCGCATCAGGGCCCTCTTCAGTATCCACCCTGCCGTACCACTTTGAGGCTGGTTTGAAAGTCACTATGTTTTCTCTCATAAATTCAATATATGATCATATAAGCACACACAAACTTGTTTTGGAATACTTTTAGTCAACATTCTATTTATATTTAAACTTATTATTTATATTTGTATTTTTATGAGAAATCGAAGTCCTTTCTCACTTCGCGATAAACCGGTAACACCAGGAAATGGGGAAAGTGGAAAGCGTTCTTCTGCCTCCATTCGATAAGAGAGCAAAGTCACGATGAGTAAAAGCGGCCCTCCGTATCCCGACTATCAACGCGCCTGTGGTTGGACTGAAGCATCTGACCTATACCCGACTCACCCTCGCCTCACGGACGTCCAGACTTGCGATGCAATCATTATCGGCGCCGGCTATACCGGCATCGGCATCGCGCGACAGCTGGCGACCTTGCAGCCAGACAGCGACATCAGAGTCCTGGAAGCGGAAACCGTTGGTGCGGGCTCTCCAGGTCGCAACTCGGGTTTTGTGCTTGAGCATGCGTTCACGGCTACCAACCCCGAGGCAGCGGGGATGCTTTATCGGCAGTACCACACCACTCAGCAAGAAATGCGGGAGGCCGGCTACCAGGGCGCCTACACACCAAAACCTCAAATTTTTAAAGGCGCCGCTACTAACAGGGGCATGAAGAATTTGTCCGCGTTAGCCCGATACCTGGAGAAAAGCGGTCAGCCCTTCGAATGGATGAGCGCTGATCGTATGCGCTCACTAACAGGCAGCCGCTATTACCGAGCCGGGCTGAACCTTCCCGGGAACAGCCTGGTCAATCCCTACACGCTGATTTCAAACCTGGCGCAGAGCCTTCCGCCTACCATCAGGCTTTATGAGAGGAGCCCGGCGGTTCGCCTGTCAAAAACCTCTTCAGGCTGGTTGGTAACAACCCCTGAGGGGTCTCTTCAGGCGCCCATGGTATTCCTGGCCAATAACGCTTTTGCGGCGTCTTTAGGGGTCGGGAATGCCTACAGCGTGAAGATCTTTACCTATGCCGGAGTCAGCCCCCCGCTTCCCGCCGATTTGTTTGCATCTATCGCGCCAGAGGGCCATTGGGGGCTGCTACCAGCCCACCGATTGGGATCCACGTTGAGGACCACCGACGACGGCAGGCTCCTGATACGCGGTTTCTACGGCTATGAACACGAGGGCAATGATTCCACCCGAAGCTACCTCGAACAGAGCCTGTTCAGCCGTTTTCCTGAACTTCGCAACTACGGTCTGGAAAAATGGTGGGGCGGTACCACATCACTCACGGCGAACGGCGCCCCGCTCTGGGGACAGCTCAAAAAAGGCCTCTTCGCCTCCATCGGCTGTAACGGTGTAGGCATCCTTAAGGGCACTCTCCTTGGCCACCAGTTGGCCAACCTGGCTACCGGCCATCCTTGCATGGATGTCACCGGGCTCATGGGTAAACCCGGGTGGATGCCGCCGGAGCCAATCCGGCACATCGGATTCAATATGGTCAGCGCCGTTGAGCGGCGATTGGCAGGTGATGAACGTTAACGAAGGACCATCAGAGGAAAGAACCGCTATGATCAAAACTGTAAAAACCGAGCTCCATGCTTCTACGTCCCCACTTGAGTGGGCAACAATTGGGAACGGCATACTATTCACTGCCCAGATTCCTATCGATGATCAAGGTCAGGTTGTCCCTGGCGGTATCGAAGCACAGACCCGCCAGACCATGAACAACCTCTGCCACACACTGGAATGTGCAAACGCCAGCCTCACGGACGTTACCCAGGTAATGATCTACGTTACCGACAGGGCTCACCTGCCCGCTGTTAACGGAATCTACGCGGAATATTTCGGAAAACCCTATCCCAACCGTGCGGCCTTGGTCATTGCCGGCCTTGCCCGAGAGGAGATGCTTGTTGAGCTGGTTGTCTATGCAGCAGTTGCAGGCTGATAGTGGTGGACCTTCCCCGGTGCATGACAAACCGGGGAGTTACCACGGAGTTCCAGCCCTTCCCACCAACGATTTTACGACGGCAGATCCCTTTCGACCTTGAACGGCAAATCTACCTTACAGTCTGTCGATTCTTGCCAGAGCAGCTATTCTATGACTGGGCCGATCATTTATCGGTGCCCCAACTCATGGGTGGCTTGTTTGTTTCAGCTGCAAAGAAACAGGAACTCTATTTCCAATGACAGGCTGTAGAACCATGACGTTTTCATCAAAAACCATATCCACACTCGCTCTGGCCCTCCTGGCCTTTGCGGGCAATATGCTCAACCTGTCGCTATTTTTTGGCGTGCATTTCATCTTTGGTTCTGTCGCCGTCATGGTCGCGGTGAAGCTGCTGGGGCTATGGCCCGCACTATGGGTTGCGCTGTCGGGCGGCGCCTATACCTGGGTGCTCTGGGGTCACCCCTACGCCATGCTGACGTTTACGCTCGAAGCGATCATTGTCGGCCTGCTGTATCGGCGTGGCATGCAGAACCTGGTGCTGGCAGACCTCGCTTTCTGGCTTGTGGCCGGGCCAATTTTGGTACCACTGCTCTATATAGGCGTGATTGGCATAGATACGTCGTCTGCCGCCATGATTGCCCTGAAGCAGTCACTGAACGGCCTCTTCAATGCTCTGGTCGCAGGGATTCTGGTTCAAGTGATGGTTTGGCGGTTCCAGAACGGCGCTGTCAGCTGGTTACCCACTCACATCCGGTTAAACGAGCTGCTTTTTCACGCTCTATTGATTCTGACGCTTATCGCCGGCACGACTCCGGTCATTCTCAGCAGCTCCGCCGAGAAAATCGAACAGGAGCAGATGTTGGCCGGGCAATTGAAAAGAGTGCTTAACGCGGCACAGGAGACTCTCCAGCGACAACCCGCAGCCTCGCCAGCCCTTAAAAGTGAACTATTGCGGTACTCGAAAAGCGATGACGTATCGGGTATAGCGCTGCTGAATGGCCAGGGTGAACCCGTTGCGCAGGCTGGAAAGGTGAACGTTTTTTCACCAGGAAAGGTGCAGCAGCTAAGTGGCGCGGATAACCTGGCCATCTGGCTGCCGGATTTCGAAGGTAGTCTGGTGAGCCGCTGGAAAGCCGGCCAATATCAATATCGGGTTCCTGTCACCGGGCTTCGCGATGGTACCGAGCTAATGGCTGAGAGGCCTGCGGCGCCATTGATACAGGCCATCGAAGGTCAACGCAATAAAAGCTTCGCGTTTCTGGCGGGAATGACGCTACTGAGCATTCTGGCCAGCTTTTTTTTGAGTCGCGTCCTGACTCTCCCCTTGTCGCGACTCGACAAGGCCAGCAGGCACCTGCACGACAAAATACGTCATCAAAGGCAATCCAAGCTCCCCGACAGCAGGGTGCATGAGTATGCGAGTTTGTCTGCCTCACTCAAAAACATGAGCGATACGCTTGCCCATACGTTCGCTGAACTGGATAGCGCACAGACCAATCTAGAGCTGGAAGTCCAAGCTCGTACTCAAGAACTGGCCAATACTTCCACGATGTTGAGCAATGTACTGGAAGCTTCCACAGAGATGGCGATTATCGCAACCGATACCGACGGCACAATTACCCTATTCAATAAAGGGGCAGAAAACCTTCTAGGATACAATTCAAGCGTGGTAGTCGGCACTCACAGCCCGACTCTGTTTCACCTCTCGTCCGAGATTGAAGAACGATCCCAAGAGCTTCATGAGCAAACCGGCGAGACAGTCTCAGGCTTTGATGTATTCGTACAACGCCCTCTGCACGAGGGCTCGGAAACCCGCGAATGGTCTTATATAAACAAGCTGGGGGAGCAGATCCCGGTCATGTTGACGGTCACACCTGTCCGGGACGACGTTGATAACATTACAGGTTTTCTGGGTATCGCTCAGGACATCACCGAGCATAAGCGCCTTGAGCAAATGAAGACTGAGCTTATTTCTACGGTCAGCCATGAATTGCGAACGCCGCTTACCTCGGTAAGCGGCGCCCTCGGCCTCGTGCTGGGCGGACGGTTAGGCGATATACCCGAAAAGGCGCAGAAACTATTGAATACCGCACACCGTAACAGCGAGCGGCTGGCGCATCTGATTAACGATTTGCTGGATACCGATAAAATTGCGGCGGGTAAAATCCCTTTCGACATGCAGGTGGCATCAATTATACCAATACTTGAGCAATCGGTGGAGGAGAACAAAACCTACGGTGCTGAGCAAAACATAAAACTGGTGCTAACCCGCGAGCTGGCCCAAACCAGCGTCAAGGTCGATGTACAGCGACTGAAACAGGTGCTGGCCAACCTATTGTCCAATGCCATTAAATTTTCTCCCGACGGCGGTACAGTCAGCATTGAAGCGACCAGCACTGATACCGACGTCACAGTCAGTGTGGTTGATCAGGGGCCCGGTATTCCCGAGGACTTCCAACATAAGGTGTTTCAGAGATTTGCTCAGGCCGACAGCTCCGACAGGCGCCAGAAAGGCGGCACAGGCCTGGGTTTGGCCATAACCCGTGAACTCGTTAAACGCATGGGCGGAACCATTGGCTTTGAAACTACCGAAGGAAAAGGTACTCGTTTTTTCTTTACGCTTCCAGCGGTGCAACCAGGCCAAGCGATACCGACAACAGCTCATCCGGGTGCACGCCAACCTGTTCAAGCGGCACCCCGAATATTGATCGTGGAAGATGATCCGGATGCTGCCGAACTTCTGAAAATCATGCTGGGAGGGGTCGGGTACCAGGTGGCGGTCTGCCACACTGGCTTAGAGGCCCTTGAAGCGGTGAACAAGGGTGATTATGACCTGATCAGCCTGGACCTGATATTGCCGGACATTGGCGGACTCGACATTATTCGACGGCTGAAGAAGCATGCTGACACGGCACACATACCTATCGTGGTAGTGTCTGCGAAAGTGAAGCAGGGAAAGCTTGAGCTTAATGGCGAGGCGAACAATATCGCCTGGCTGCCAAAACCCATTCAACATCAGAAACTGATTGATCTGGTGCGACATCAATTATCAAATGGCGGGCTCGCGAAAATACTGCACATTGAGGATGATGCGGATCTGCACGATGTCATTTCAGCCATGGTCAGTGATCGGTTGATTATGCAACGGGCGGGAAGCATTGCCAGCGCCAAAGCTCTGTTAAAGCAGCACGCTTACGATGCGGTGTTGCTGGATATTGGCCTGCCGGACGGCTCCGGATTGGATCTGATCCCGGATATTCAACACGAGCAGCCTTATGCGGCAATCGTCATACTGTCGGGCGACGACGTCAGCAAAGAACAGCACAATACCGTTGAAGCCGTTCTGCTGAAGAACCGCCTGACAACAGAACAACTCGTCAATGTTATTCAAAGCCGCATTCATGGAAGCCAGCCATGAGCTTCAACGGCTTTTGGCAGGCCGTTATTTCCAAAGCATGACGCCTAGACGTCCGTGGGACCTTCGGATTCCATCTTGCCTCGCACCCACACTGCCCGAACACCCTCAGAGATCACGCCGGCTAAAAGCCCGAAAAGCGGATCGGCCCAGACGGTCACCAGTGCGGTTATGGCGATAACCGGCCAGCAAGACGGCTTGGCTGCCCAGAGACGTCTGGACACGGCAAGCTCAACGGCGGCTACCAACAACAAGGCACCTAGACCGGCTACCGGAATGGCGGCAATAAATGAAAAGCCGCCCGGCAGAAAAGCAACCATGAGCAAAGCGGTTCCCAACAGAACGGGGGCCATGCCGGTCCGGGCACCGAAACGATGGTGCGCGGCCACGCCTCCGGCGCCATGACACATGGGCAAGGCACCGAGCGGAACGAGAAAAAGGTTTGCCAAACCCGTTGTCACGGACAGGCGGCCTGGCGACACACGGTGCGATTGCTCGCCGAAGTAATCCCCAACCACCAGCGCCGTCAGTACAACGGCGTTGGTGATCGTAAGCGCCAACTGAGGTAACACCAGCACGGACATCGCCTGCTGCCAGTCGTTTATGCCTGGCAGTTGGGGTAGTCCGAATGGCACCGAATCTGCTGCAGGCAGCGTGAGTCCCGGCGCCCCCAGTATCGCGCCGATCGCTAACGCGACACCAAGCCCTATCAGCGCTGCTGGCCAGTTCGGCAACACCTTGAGGGTGATGGCCAACACCGCCAAGGTGATCACACCCAACGGCAAGGACGTGGCCATCAACCCCAGGCTCATGTTGGCCAACAGCAGACCCAGCCCCAGTTGAAGGCCGCTTAATACCGAGCCGGGCACAAGACGTGCCACACGGTTAATCCATCCGGTTGCGCCCAGGAGTAGTAGTACTGCTCCGATCAGCACGCCACTTGCCACCAGGCTTTGGGAAGTCACCTCGGTGGTCAGCAACAACGCAGCAACCGCTTTCATCGGTTGCACCGGTATCGGCAGCCGATAGTACAGACCGGTTGCAATGTAGAACACGGCAAACCCCAGCAGTACAGGTACCGGTGCCAGCCCTGCCACGCCGATCGCCCCAAGACTCAGTGGCAGCAGGGTGCCGATGTCACCCAGCGCCCCGCTGACCTCCTTCACTGAATCTTTTGGGTTTAAGGGCATGCAAGCTCCTGGTTCATTGGTCTGTTTTTATTGAGTTATTATTGGCAACACTCAAGCGTTATAGACAACATGTCCCAGCTCCGCGATGTCGTAACCGCCTAACGCCTCGGCGCGCTGGACGAAGCGCTCGCTACCGGCAAACGCCAGCAGCCTCTGCATGGCCGGATCAAAGTAGTGACGCCGGCGCATGGCCAGATCAAAATGCTCCTGCTGCAGCGGAATAAAAGCGAGCCCCTGGCGCCGCGCCGCCGCTTCGATTCCCACGCCAACATCCGCTTCGCCCTGTCGAATGGCCAAGGCGAGATCGTCTTCGCTGAGCGACGGATGCGTTGCCCACGTGAGGTGTCCGGCATCGAGGCGGTGGCGTGCCAGCAAGCTCTGCAACAAATGGCTGACGCCGGCATCGGGCTGGCGATGCGCCAGACGTATGCCGGGGCGGGCGATATCCTCCAAGCGAGCGAGTCGGTGAGGGTTATCGGTGGCTAACAGAAGCCCCTGCTGGCGCTTCGCCCAGCGAATCAGCACCAGGTCACGCATGCCGCTCAGCCCCAACGTGACAGGATCATTGTAGTCCCGGCTTTCAGCGTGCCAGATATGCATCCCGGCCAGCATTGCGCGCCCGGCGATCAACCGTTGCACACCATCGCCACTTCCCTGACACAGCAGCGCCAGCTCCGCACCGCTCTCCTTCACCGCCCACTCCAGCAATGGGTCCTGGCTGCCCGCCAGGACTGGCGGGGTCGGCGAGCTGACGACGTCGTCACCCTCCAGATGGTTCATCAACCACAGGTCAATCCGCTGGCGTGGAAACAACAGCTTTCCCGTCACCCGCACACAGGGAATAACGCCCTGGCTGACCAGATCATAGACTTTGCGCTCTTTCAGACGCAGATACGCGGCAGCTTCGGCCGTGGTGAGGTAAGCGGGAAGGGGCATCGGTCTCTCCTGCTGCCTGGAAAAGCGCCAGGCTGTTTTTAGCTGCATATTTTTCAACAGGCTGTGCAAAGCGTAGTCAGAAACCCCACGATGCTCAATAAGCAAGGAGACGCAGCTGTGGAAAATAATGCGTTTTACGTGGCACTGTCGCTATTGTTAAACCTCGACGCCTCGCTCTTTCAGATCGTGGCGCTTTCGCTGCAGGTTTCGCTTCTGGCGGTACTGATCGCGGCTGTGCTGGGGTTTCCCCTCGGTGCGGCGGTGGCACTGTGGCGCTTCCCCGGGCGCAGCGTCATGATTGTCGTGCTCAATGCGCTGATGGGGCTGCCTCCGGTGGTAGCCGGGCTCGCCGTCTATTTACTGCTTTCACGAGCCGGCCCTCTGGGTGAGTGGGGGTTCCTGTTCACACCGGGAGCCATGGTCATTGCCCAGGTGGTCCTGGTATTGCCAATTCTTGCCGCGCTCTCGCGTCAGAAGGTGGAAGAGCTTCTGGGTGAGTACCGCGAGCAGTTCATGTCACTGGGTATGTCGCGCTCACGCATGATGCCCACTCTGCTGTGGGATGCCCGTTTTGCGTTGTTGACCGTTCTGCTTGCCGGTTTTGGCCGCGCCAGCGCCGAAGTGGGCGCGGTGATGATGGTGGGTGGCAATATTGATGGGGTTACGCGGGTCATGACCACCGCCATTGTGCTGGAAACCGGCAAGGGCAACCTGCCCCTGGCACTGGGGCTGGGGATCGTGCTGCTGACGCTGGTCATGCTGATTAACGCAGGCGCCTATTTGGTGGGCGAACTGACCAGAAGGCGGCTCGGATGACGTCATTTAACGTTCCGCTCCTTGCCTCGGCCGCCCTCCTCCCGCCACCAACGCTGCGTTTTGATGGCGTCGCCTTCAGCCAGCAGGGTAAGGCGCTGCTGGGGCCCTGTTCATTCACCCTGGACGGCACCGGCCCCACCCTGGTAATGGGGCCCAACGGAGCGGGCAAGAGTCTTCTGTTACGGCTGGCGCACGGTTTGCTCTCACCCACTCAGGGACAGGTAGCCTGGTCAAGTGAGGCGCGCCCCCGACAGGCGATGGTGTTCCAGCAACCGGTGCTGCTGCGTCGCTCGGCCGTGGCCAATCTCGTTCACGCGCTGGCGGTGAATAATGTCCCCCGCAAAACACGTACAAAGATCGCCTGTGAAGCGCTTGAGCATTTTGGGCTTACCCCCTGCACAAACACGCCCGCGCGAGTGCTCTCCGGCGGCGAACAGCAGCGCCTGGCACTGGCCCGCGCCTGGGTACTTTCTCCTCAGGTGCTGTTTCTGGATGAACCCACCTCAGCACTCGACCCGGCGGCCATTAAAGGCGTGGAGGCGGCGGTACGCGAGTTTCATCAGCGGGGAACGCGCATCGTAATGACCACGCACGATCTGCATCAGGCCAGGCGACTTGCCGGAGATGTTTTGTTTCTTTCTGGTGGCAAAGTGTGCGAACACACCCCCGCCGACGTCTTTTTCAACAGGCCCGTCTCGCGGGAGGCGCAAGCGTTTATTGCCGGAGAACTGGTGGGATAGTTTTATCTCTGACGGTTTACCGGCTGGCTACTCAATGGAAGTTCCACACGCGCGAAAGGAGAAAACAAGATGAAAAAAGGCTTAACCCTTGTACTCGCAGGTGTAACCAGTCTGGGCCTGGCGTTCAGCGCTCGCGCTGATGACTACATCACTCTGGCCTCAACAACTTCCACCCAGAACTCGGGGCTGTTCAACGCCATTTTACCGCAGTTCGAAGACGCCACCGGCATCGACGTACGGGTGGTGGCAGTGGGCACCGGACAGGCCTTTGAAATCGCCCGTCGCGGCGACGCCGACAGCCTTCTGGTACACGACACCGCCGGAGAAAAGCGCTTTGTCGAGAACGGCTTCGCCACCGAGCGCGCCGATGTCATGTACAACGATTTCGTATTGATTGGCCCCGCAGACGATCCGGCGAATATTGGTGAGGCGCAAAGTGCCGCTGAAGCCTTCGCGGCGATTGCCAATGCCAAGGCACCCTTCACCTCACGCGGCGATGACAGCGGCACCAATCGCGCCGAGTTGCGCCTCTGGGAGAACGCCGGCGTGGACCCCGATGGCGACTGGTATCGCGAACTCGGCAGTGGCATGGGGCCAACCCTCAACACCGCTGCAGCCATGGATGCGTACGTGATGTCGGACCGCGCCACCTGGGTGGCGTTTGGCAACCGCCAGAACCTGACGCTGCTTTTTGCCGGCGACGAAGTATTGTTCAACCAGTACGGTAGCTTGCTGATCTCCGAAGAGAAGCATCCGCATCTCAAGCACGATTTCGCTGAACAATGGCACAACTGGCTGATTTCCGAGAATGGCCAGCAAGCGATTGCGAGCTTCGAGGTGGACGGACAACAGCTGTTTTTCCCGAATGCCAAATAGGCTAATCTCTGGGGACGTGCATCGAGATTCAAGTCCGTGGCGTTCCTGGAAGAGCTATAACAACAATGACGATTAATCCGATACTGCCCGATCCCAAAGATCCTCGTCTGTCCCGCGCCGTCGAGGGCGTTGATGAAAACGGTCAATCAAAGTCCATAAGCGTGATCGAAGAGCGCCCTCTGACGATCTATCTGAACAGCCAGGAGATCGTCACCGCCATGACCATTGGCGATCACCCGGAGTATCTGGCCCTCGGCTTTCTCCTGAATCAGGGTATGCTGAAGGAAACCGATCAGGTCACCGGAATTGACTTCGACGAAGAGCTGGAAGTCGCCGTAGTGCGTACCGCAGGTGTTACCGATGTCGAAGACAAACTGGAAAAGAAAACCCGGACGTCCGGCTGCGCCGTGGGTACGGTGTTCGGTGACATGATGGCGGGGCTTGAAGGCCTGTCGCTACCGGACACACCGGTGCACACCAGCACGTTTTACGATCTTTCCTACCAGATCAACCACACCCCCAGCCTGTACATGGAAACCGGCGCCATTCACGGCACGGTTCTGTGTCAGGATCGCCAGATTCTGGCCTACATGGAGGATGTCGGACGCCACAACGCGGTGGACAAGATCGCAGGGTGGATGTACCTCAACGACATCACAGCTGCTGACAAAGTCCTCTACACCACGGGCCGCCTGACCTCCGAAATGGTCATCAAAACGTCCCTGATGGGAATCCCGACCCTGATCAGCCGGTCGGGCTTTACCGCCTGGGGCGTCGATATTGCCCGGCAGGTCGGATTGACCCTGATCGGTCGGATGCGCGGTAAAAAGTTCACGTGCCTCAGTGGGCAGCACCGCCTGGTGTTCGATCAGGACTTGTCACAGGTTCCTGACGAGGACAAAAAGCACCGTCGAAAAGGGGCCGAGCATGACTGATTGCGCGGTCATTCTGGCGGGCGGCCAGGCCAACCGGATGGGCGGCGGCGACAAGGGACGATTGATGCTGGGTGATCAGTCGTTGATCCAGCGGGTCATCGACAGGATCACACCGCAGGTGGACGCCGTGGTGTTGAACGCCAACGGCGATCTGAGTCGGTTTGATGATCTGGGTTTGCCGGTGGTGGCTGATTCGATCGCTGATTTTCCAGGCCCGCTGGCAGGTGTTCTGGCGGGCATGGATTGGGCGGCCGAACAAGGGCATGAATGGCTGATCAGCGTCGCTGCGGACACCCCCTCGTTCCCCCGGGATCTGGCTGCACGATTGGCAGGGCATGACACGCCGGTGGTGCTCGCGGCGACACCGGATCCGGAACGCGGTCGTCTGCCCCAGCCAACGTTTGGCCGCTGGCGGGTCGCGTTGAGAGATGATCTTCGAGCCGCCCTGAACAACGGCGTGCGCAAGATCCGCCAGTGGACACAAGCCCAGGGTGAAACCCTGGTGGTGTTTTCTGAGGATGACTTTTTCAACATTAATACACCGGAAGACCTGGCCTGGGCGGAGAAACACCTGAAGTGAATGTCATCGGCATTGTGGGCTGGAAGAACAGCGGAAAAACCACGCTGGCCACGGCTTTGATTCGCGAGCTGTCCAGCAGGGGACTAACGGTTAACTCGATCAAGCACGCCCATCATGGGGTAGATGTCGACCAACCCGGCACCGACAGCTACAAGCACCGCGATGCCGGGGCGCGTGAGGTCATCCTGGCGGGCGGGCAGCGCTTTGCCATCATGCACGAGTTGCGCGGCGCTGAAGAGCCAACGCTGGATGAATTGCTGGCGCGGCTGGGCCCCTGCGACTGGGTGGTGGTCGAGGGCTTTAAAACCCACTCGCACCCCAAGATTGAAGTACACAGGCAGGAAAGCGCCCGTGCGCCCCTCTACCCGGAGGACGACAGCATCATTGCCCTGGTGGCGGACTATGTAGCGGACTACGCTGCGGATTTCCCCGGCCCCGTTTTCGATGTAAACAATGTACCCGCCATCGCTGACTTTATTCTGAGCCCAGGGACATCATGAACGGGAAAGCAACGACTCCACTTCGTAACGATTGTTTCGCCCTGCCCCCAGGGGTGAACTGGACCCCGGTGGAAGAGGCGCTAGAACGGTTGCGCTCGCGTTTGCATCCGGTGGTGGGGGTGGAGCATGCCGTTTCGCTGTCGCAGATCAATGGGCGAATCCTGGCGCGCGATGTCCATGCGCCTCGCGCCCACCCCCCGAGCAACAATTCCGCAGTCGATGGCTATGCCTTCGCAGGACCTTTGACGGACGTGCCCTGCAGCCTGCCCCTGATTGATGGCCGCAGCGCCGCCGGTGAACCGTATAGGGGGAACGTGCCTGTGGGCCACGCCGTCCGGATTCTGACCGGCGCGGTGATTCCGGCCGGCACCGATACCGTGGTCCTGGAGGAAGATTGCGAGGTCAGGGACGGTCAGTTGCATTTAAACGGCACGTTAAAAGCCGGCGCCAACGCGCGCAAAGCCGGCGAGGACATCAAGGCACAGGATCGAATCCTCACGGCAGGCACCCGTCTGACGCCAACCCAGATTTCAGTACTTGCCAGCGTCGGCATCGATTCAGTGGATGTCTATCAGCAGCTGCGCGTCGGCGTTTTATCCACGGGCGATGAAGTAAAGCCCGTCGGCTCAGCCGTCACCGACTGGCAGATCTATGACGCCAACCGGCCAATGCTGAATGCCCTGGTAGCGCAACTCGGCTATGAATTGGTGGACCTTGGTCATGTGCTCGACCGGGCCGAAGCGGTCAAGGCGGCGCTGGAGCGAGGCGCGGAACAATGCGACCTGATCCTCACCAGTGGCGGCGTGTCTGCCGGCGACGAGGATCACGTGTCGAAAATGCTGAAAGCACACGGTGACATCAGCAACTGGCGCATAGCGGTCAAGCCGGGCCGCCCGCTGGCACTGGCCATGTTCCAGGGAACGCCCGTGGTGGGTCTGCCGGGAAACCCGGTCGCCGCCTGGGTCTGCGCACTGCGTTTTGGCGCGCCGGCGATGGCCTTGCTGGCAGGAGGGAACTGGTTCGAACCCCAGGGCTATCTCATGCCCGCTGGTTTCTCCAAGAATAAGAAACCGGGGCGCAGCGAGATGTTGCGGGCCCGCGTTCGGGATGGGCAGGTTGAGGTATTTGGCTCTGAGGGCTCTGGACGTGTAACCGGCCTGGCCTGGTCCGAGGGTCTGGTGGAGCTGGATGAAAGCGCCCAGCAGATAGAACCGGGCACCCCGGTGCGGTTTATTCCCTATGGCAGTTTCGGACTGTAGTCAGTCAACGCTGCCATGTACAGCAAAGGCCTCCAGCGAAGCATCCTGCGGGCCCCGGGAGCGATAAGTTTCCTCAACACCCAGTTCGGTGAGCGTGCGGCTGACCATCAACAGCGTGTTGTCCTCGAAGTCCTCACACATGCTGCGCATTTGGTCGATTTCCTCACAGGCGACCGGATAGGCCGCATCGATATCCGGAGCGCCGTAACACTCAACAAACGTCTGCGCCAAAGTCTGGCGTAACTGTTCCAACTCCGCTTCGGTGATGTCGCACACGCCCACAAAACTGGCACGACCGCCTGACTCGATGCTGTACCAACCATTACTGAAGGCCTGCCGGGCCTTGCCCTTCAGGTCCGCTTCGGTCCAGTTGGAAAACTCAAACCCGCCGGATATCGCCCATTCACCGCTGGGAGCCGGCACGTCAAATACATTGTCATCGGATACATCCAGTCGCAGGGTTCGGGCCAGTTTCATACGTGCTCCGCAAATTCGATCAAACTCACTGTTTCGGTCATGACATCCTGGCGCAACAGCATTCGGCCCTTTTCATCCAGGCCCACAAAGAGCCCGGGCTTTGGCAGGTCGATCATTTTACCCAGGGTGTCACAGCGTGGCCGCCACTCATTGTGTATACGCTCAAAGCCACTGTCCATGAAGTAAGTCAGCCACAACAATGTGTGCTTGGACCAGCTTTCCAGAAGCGCCATGGGCGTGATCTCAACACAGCCTTCCTCGTGCAGACAGGTCTGGTTCGGCGTCTCGCCCGGCTCGCCGCCCACTGGCAAAAAAGGCACATCGATGCCGACCACCAGCCAGTTTGGATGAGCGCTGGGATCTGACACATCCGCGGCAAAGCGGACACCGCCGCACACCGCGCCATTGACCTTGATACGATCGGGCCATTGGAAGAACACCGGCACTTCGGGCGGGGCCAGGGCGCCCAGACTTTCAGCCAGGCCTATCTGGGCCACGTAGACCACCTGGACAGCCTCTTCCAATGAGGTTTCCGGCGCCAGCACCAGGGCCGCGCGCAAGACGTCCACCGCGTCGGAATAGAAGATCGTGCCGGAATCAACTCCCGCAATGGCACGGCTGACGGCCTTATCAAACGGATCCGTCTGGTTTGGCACCCATTCGCCCGTAAACAGCGGTGGTAAGCGCGGCGACACGCTCATCGCATGGCCTCGGCGTACACTTCTGAGGCTATCAGTTCATCGGCGATGCGCTGGAAAGCCCGCGACTGAAGACTATCCGGCTTCGACACCACAATCGGTACACCGCCATCCGAACCAGCGCGGATATCCAGATCCAGCGGAATCTCGCCCAGGAAGGGCGAACCCAATTTTTCAGCCTCCGCCCTGGCGCCGCCGTGCCCAAAAGGATGGTGCTCTTTGCCGCAACCATCGCAGATAAAAGAGGCCATGTTTTCAATCAGGCCGAACAGGGGCACATCCATCCGTTTGAACATATCGATGCCTTTGCGCGCGTCCATTAACGCGATGTCCTGGGGGGTCGAGACCACAACCGCCCCTGCGACGAAGAATTTCTGGCTCAAGGTCATCTGGACGTCACCGGTGCCCGGGGGCAGATCCACCAGTAGAACATCCAGCCTGCCCCAGTCCACCTGGTTCATCATCTGCTGCAGTGCGCCCATCAACATGGGCCCACGCCAGACGATGGCTTCGTCATCGGAGGCCATCAGGCCCAGGGACATCAGGGTCACCCCGTGATTGCGCAGCGGCAGTATGGTATTTCCGTCAGGGCTGGACGGCCGGCCTGAAACACCCATCATGCGGGGCTGGCTGGGACCGTACACGTCGGCATCCAACAGGCCCACTTTCAGACCTTTCGAGGCCATCGCCACCGCCAGGTTGGAGGCCACGGTCGACTTGCCAACGCCGCCTTTACCGGAGGCGATGGCTATGATCCGGTCAACGCCTTTCGGGTTCTTGTCCTGAGGCCGGGGAGCATCGGTACCAATCAGGTTCGGTTTTCCTACTTCGGTGTATTCAACCATGTCGCGTCCTGTTTTTGTTTTAGCTGTCCAGGTAGTCGTCGCTGGTGCGAACCCTGGGGCGCTCTCCCCCCGCCAAGGGCGCGTTTTCCCCGTGGAACTGAGATTTCACCCGACAGTCGTCACACATCTTTATGAGCTGGACGTTATCCGCGTTCTTGTACATCCAGTGCTGGTTCTCCAGCTTTTCAACGATCCGGTTGATGGTGCTGGCAACACCGAAGGGCTTTCCACATTTGATGCATTCGAAAGGCTCCTCGCCGTGCAGTGCCCGGGCACTTAGCGCCCCCTTGGACAGATCCAGTTGCGGATTCAGGTTGATGGCCGTCTCGGGGCAGGTGCTCTCGCAGACACCGCACTGGACACAAGCATTTTCCGTGAACTGAACCTCCGGCCGGTCGGGATGATCGCCGAGGGCGCCAGTCGGACACAGAGACACGCAGGCCAGACAGAGCGTGCATTTATCGGAATCGATTTCGATAGCGCCATAGGGCGCGCCCTGTGGCAGGGGGATCGGCGCATCAACACCGTCCGCCATCGCACTGACGGTAACCCGTGTGATGTCACGGCGGCCGCCAACCAGTAATACGGGTTCGCTGACGCGCCCCGCATTGTCCCCTTCTGCACTGAGCTCGTTAGCCGCAACCACCCGGATCCGGCTGGGCGAATGGTGGGCACCGCTCACCATGGCCTGAGCCAATTCCACTTCAGCCGTAACGGACTCGCGGTCAGTTTCGTTGTCCGCCAGCAGCAGGACTTCTGCGTAGCCAGCGCCCAATGCAGCCAAGATCTCGGCATGGCCAATACGATCGATATGCTCGAGCCCCATCGGAATCAGATCGTCCGCCAACCCATCGCCGTACCGTGCCAGGTGCGCCATGGCCTCACCACCGGTGTCCAGGGTGTGGAACACCAGCCGAGGGGATTCTTCGGCATGTTCACGATAGACCTTGGCCATTACGTCCACGGCTTTGGTCAGGGCTTCGAAAGGACTTTCGTTCATGGTGATGGCTGAGGTCGGGCAAACAGCCGCGCAAGAGCCACAGCCGGCACAGATATCCGAATCAATCTGCACGTGGTCGCCGAATGAAAAAATGGCCTCGGTGGGACAAACGTCCAGGCAGCGGGTACAGCCGGTTTTGTTGGCCCGGGAGTGGGCGCACAGGGACTCTTCCAACCTGAAGTAGACGGTTTTCTCGAACTCACCAACCCGCTCCCGGGCCGTCAGGGCAATGCGTTCCAGCTCCCCGGTTTTGGCGGGGTCGGCCCAGAAATAACCGTTGCGCTTCTGATGGCTGGGAAAGGCCGGAGCGTCACCGCGGAGGTCTATAAACACATCACACTCGCTGCTAGCGGTGGCCTGCACCTCGCCATAACCCAGTGCACCACGGCCGGCGGGATTCAGGGTTTGCAACTGAGCAAACTCCATCCTGAAATTACCCAGCGCGCCATAGGCTGACGTCAGTCGGCCCCTGGCCACGTCGTAGGCGGCGGAGGGTAGCTGTATCGGGCCGGCATCATTAACAATACAGGTAACCCCCAGCTCGTCCTGTACCAGCTCGGCCATTCTTACGGCCTGTTCGGTGGGGCCAACGATGCAGCACACCCCGCTGGAGCGGATCGTTTTCGCAGGCGCTATCGGAGCTGGCAGCTGGGCCGCAGCAACCAGGGCCGCTTGCTTGGCATGCTGACGTTTGGGGTTTGCGCTCGCGCTCCCCCAACCTGCCCGGTCCCGGATGTCGATGGAGCCCAGCGGTGCGGAATGCCCGATTTCGGCCTGAACGTCCTCGCTCAAACGCTCGAACAGGGCAGCCTGCTGGCCACAGGCAATGAGTACGTCTGCATCACCACCCAGATGCTCAGCGGCTGTCTTCATGTCATGGCCGCACAATTGATCCACCGCGATTACCTGCTCAGCGGCTGCGGCCTTGCGCAGCGCCTCTGGATCAAAGGACTGTGTTTTATCGCAGCTGCATAGCAGTAAGGTCTTATGTGCCGTCATCAGGAATTCGACCCTTTTCATTGTTGTTATACGTACACGAAACACTATAGCTCTTCGAGCATGCCACAGCCGTTTGTTTTTGGACAATTGGAAAGTTGGATATTTTTTGGCCTCCTGCTAGTTTGAAGGAATAACAAAAGAGAGCAGCCATGAGCAGTCGCACAGATCATTGGAAACGCGCGTTACAAGTCGGTGCCGTCGTTCGCCAGTCCCCTGGCGTGACCCAGTGGGCGCGGTATATCTGGACGCCGGTGGCGGTCATACCGGGCGCACCGGAGGCGTTCTGGAAAGAACTGATCCATGAAGGCGATGAGGTGGATTACCACGCAGGCACAGTGACCATGGAACTCTTTCGCGCCGACGTGGAGGGCTACCTCGTGTCCTTGAACATGGCCGTTCCCTCCGTCTGGATTGTCATGGACAAAGACCAGACCGGTCACTCTCCCTCAGGGTGGGTCATTAGCTCCATTACTGCCAGTGCCCATGAGGCATTGGATGCACAGGACAGTGGTGAAAGTATCGTCGAGCCCGTGCCCATTCCCGAGTCCCTGGCGGCCTGGATCAAAGAGTTTGTCGATATGCACTACATCGAAGAGCCCTTCAAGAAACGGCGTCGTGACAGTGTTCACGTTGATGGTATCGAAGACGCCAAAGGCGATCCGCGTATCCGTCAGGAAAGCGACGTCTTTCGCGCACCCGCCAACATCAAGAAACCGAGGATTCAGTAATGGCTGAGTCACGCCTGCAGCGTTGGTCGCGCAAGAAAACAGAAACCGGCAAGACGACCGAGCCGGCAGTGCCCCCTTCGGTCGAGTCTGAACCGTCCCCTGAAGAGCAGGAACTCTCTATCAATGAGGTTTTGTCCGAACACGACGTATTGGAGAAGTACGGTTTACCCGATCCCGATGCCATCGAGCTGGGTACCGATATTACCGGGTTCATGCGCAAAGAAATCCCCGAGCTGCTGCGCCGCAGAGCCCTGCGATCACTTTGGAAATCCAACCCGGTACTCGCCGTGCTGGACGGGCTCAATGACTACGATGAGGATTTCACCGACGCGGCTAGCGCGACCGGGGCCGTAAAGACCCTCTATAAGGTGGGACAAGGGCTGATCGACCGAACCAAAAAGGCGGAGGAGCAGGGTGATAAAGAACTCGAGGAACCCATCACAGAGCAGGTCGAAGCTGCGGTAACAATGGCGCCTCCGGAACCTGCAGAAGCCATCGAAGAATCCGAGTCCGATTTCGAAGAAGCTCCATCAGATACTGCTCGTCACGCCCAACCAGTGGTCACAGACACCGGGGAGGAACAGGCACCACGCTACCGCCCGCGAATGCGTTTTGAGGATTCGTGAATGTAAGCAACTGTAGTTGCGCCCGACACAAATCGGAGCTATATACAGTAGATCGGTGATTAAAAATTAGACAACAATAAACAAGAGACAATAAAAGAGAGAGACGTCTTGGCCAACGCTGCGGAAGTTCAGTGCCCTCGCTCGATCAGCGACGAAGATCGGGCGCGTGCCCAAATGTATCAGTTGCTGGGTGTCTTGCTGGGCGGCCCACCTTCGAGTGAGCTGCTCCGGGGGCTTGCGGCCTTACAAGGTGACGACACTCCGATAGGATCCGCCTCCAGAAACCTCGCTGCCCTCGCCCAACGCACCGCGCCCAATGATGCCGAGCGGGAGTTCAACAACCTTTTCGTTGGCATCGGTCGCGGTGAATTACTGCCCTACACCAGTTATTACCTGACCGGCTTTCTCAACGAGAAGCCCCTTGCGGATCTGCGTAGCGATCTGATGGCCAGGGGCATCAAGGCAAGAGACAACGTTAAAGAACCTGAAGATCACATGGGCACGCTGTGCGAAATCATGGCCGGCATTATTGCGGGCGAGTTCCTGTGTGACAGTGACCAACCTTCTCAAAAAGCCTTTTTCGACGCACACCTGGCAAAGTGGGCGGCACTGTTCTTTACCGATCTGGAAGAAGCGCAAAGCGCGGTTTTCTACGCTCCTGTGGGCTCGCTGGGCCGGGCTTTCATGGCCGTTGAGGCCGATGCTTTTGCCATTCAATAACTGGGACCTGCCCGGTCCCTTAACTCAGGTGGAGGTGTCCAATGGACAACCCGAAACGTGAAAACAGCCGCCGCCGTTTCTTGAAGGTGGCGGCAGCTGCAGCGCCTGCGGCCGTTGCGCTGGCAGTCTCCCCCAGTGCCGCAGCCGAGGTGGTGAAAGAGGCCCCGAAAAGCCGCGGTCTGCGTGACACTGAACACACACGTAAGTACTTCGAATCGGCTCGCTTTTAAGGAAGCGTGCGTCATTCAAGGTTGCGAAAGGCTCTTGAATGACCACACCTCCGTAAAACGAGAATAAAAAGAGAGAGGTAATTGACATGTTAAGAAAGAAAACCAACGGGGTAGCGAAAGGCCCCCGTGCTGGTTCTTTACTTTCATCCCTCACTGCCAAGACCATGGATCGTCGTGGTTTTCTGGCCGCCTCCGGCGTCACAGTGGGCGGTCTGGCAGCTTTGTCACTGACGTCTGGCCGCGTTGAGGCCGCAACCCCGTCGACGGGAGGTGGGGGAGTTGTTCGCAAAAAGTCCGTGTGTACCCACTGCTCGGTTGGCTGCACGGTGATGGCGGAAGTCCAGAATGGTACCTGGATCGGACAGGAGCCGGGTTGGGACAGCCCCTTCAACCTTGGCGCACATTGCGCCAAAGGCGCTTCGGTGCGCGAGCATGCCCACGGCGAGCGTCGTCTCAAGTACCCGATGAAAATGGTCGACGGCCAGTGGAAGAAGATCTCCTGGGACGAAGCGATCAATGAAATCGGCGACAAGATGCTGCAAATTCGCGAGGAAAGCGGCCCGGACTCGGTTTACTGGCTGGGTAGCGCGAAGTTCTCCAACGAGGGCTCCTACCTGTTCCGCAAGTTTGCCGCCTACTGGGGCACCAATAACGTCGATCATCAGGCCCGGATCTGTCACTCGACCACAGTCGCCGGTGTAGCCAACACCTGGGGCTACGGCGCGATGACCAATTCGTACAACGACATCCACAACTCGCAAGCGATCTTCCTGATCGGCGGTAACCCTGCGGAAGCGCACCCGGTGTCGCTGCTGCATCTTCTCAAAGCCAAGGAAGAAAACAACGCGCCACTGATCGTCTGTGATCCGCGTTTCACGCGTACAGCTGCCCATGCGGATGAGTATGTCCGTTTCCGGCCAGGTTCAGACGTTGCTTTGGTCTGGGGCATTCTCTGGCACATCTTCGAGAACGGTTGGGAAGACAAGGAGTTCATCCGCACCCGGGTGTATGGCATGGACGACATCCGGCAAGAAGTAAAGAAATGGAACCCTGAGGAAGTCAAGCGCGTAACCGGTGCGCCTGGAGCACAGCTTGAGCGCGTCGCTCGTACCCTGGCGAATAACCGCCCTGGCACGGTCATCTGGTGCATGGGTGGTACCCAGCACACCAATGGCAATAATAACACCCGCGCCTACTGTGTTCTGCAACTGGCATTGGGCAACATGGGCGCTCCTGGCGGCGGCACCAACATCTTCCGTGGACACGACAACGTACAGGGCGCCACGGACCTGGGCGTGCTGGCCGACACTCTGCCTGGCTACTATGGCCTGTCTGCCGGCTCTTGGGCCCACTGGGCGCGTGTCTGGGAGGAGGACCTGGATTGGCTCAAGGGGCGTTTTGCCGTGTGGGACAAGGACGGCAAATCCAGAGCCATGATGAACGAGAAAGGCATTCCCGTATCCCGCTGGATCGACGGGGTTCTGGAAGCCAAGGAAAACCTGGAGCAGCCCGACAACACCCGGGCCATGGTGCTGTGGGGCCACGCGCCCAACTCCCAGACCCGGATGCTGGAAATGAAGGAAGCCATGGAAAAGCTCGACCTGCTGGTCGTGGTGGATCCCTTCCCCACTGTGTCAGCGGTGCTGCACGATCGCAAGGACGGCGCCTACCTGCTGCCCGCCACCACCCAGTTCGAGACCTCGGGCTCGGTTACCGCTTCCAATCGTTCGCTGCAGTGGCGTGAAAAAGTCGTTGAACCGTTGTTCGAGTCGAAGGTCGATCACGAAATCATGAAGCTGTTTGCGGACAAGTTCGGTTTCACCGATCGCATGTTCCGCAATATTGCCATTGAAGGCGATGAGCCGGTGCTCGAGGACATCACCCGTGAGTTCAACCGCGGTATGTGGACCATCGGCTACACCGGTCAGTCGCCCGAGCGCCTGAAAAAACACATGGCGAACCAGCATCACTTTGACAAGACCACACTGCGTGCGGTGGGTGGCCCCTGCGATGGTGATATCTACGGCCTACCGTGGCCGTCCTGGGGCACACCGGAAATGAACCATCCGGGCACACACGTGCTTTATGACATGTCTCTGCCTGTGTCCAAAGGCGGCCTTACCTTCCGTGCCCGCTTTGGCGTTGAACGCAACGGCGAAAACCTGCTGGCGGACGGCGTTTACTCGAAAAACTCCGAGATCAAGGATGGATACCCGGAATTCACCATGCAGATGCTGATGGACCTGGGCTGGGATGGCGACCTGACGGCCGAAGAGCGGGCCAGCATTGATGCCGTTGCCGGCCCCGAAACCAACTGGAAAACCGACCTGTCTGGCGGCATTCAGCGTGTTGCGATCAAACACGAGTGCGCACCCTTTGGTAACGCCAAGGCCCGCGCCATCGTCTGGAACTTCCCGGACCCCGTGCCGCTTCATCGCGAACCACTCTATACCAACCGCCGAGACCTGGTGAAGGACTACCCGACCTACGAGGACAAGACCTTCTGGCGCGTCCCGACCCTGTACGAGTCCATCCAGAAGAAGGACTTCAGCAAGGACTTCCCCATCATTCTGACCTCTGGGCGACTGGTGGAATACGAGGGTGGTGGTGACGAGACCCGGTCCAACCCCTGGCTGGCGGAATTGCAGCAGGACATGTTCATTGAAGTGAATCCGCGTGACGCGAACAACATGAACATTCGTGACGGCAAGGATGTCTGGGTGTCTGGCCCGGAAGGTGCACGCATCAAAGTCAAGGCCATGGTGACCGAACGGGTCGGCGAGGGCGTAGCCTTCATGCCGTTCCACTTCGGCGGACACCTGGAGGGCAAGGATCTGAGGGACAAGTATCCGAAAGGCTCCGACCCCTACGTATTGGGTGAATCCACCAACACAGTTCAAACATACGGGTATGACTCGGTCACGCAGATGCAAGAGACCAAGTGCACCCTGTGTTCGATTATGCCGGCATAACAAGAGGTGTAGATCATGGCCATTGAAGGACAAGCAAGAGCGAAATTCCTTTGCGATGCCGAACGCTGCATCGAGTGTAATGCCTGCGTAACGGCCTGCAAGAATGAGCATGAAGTTCCCTGGGGCATCAATCGTCGACGCGTGGTGACCATTGAAGATGGCAAGCCCGGTGAGCGTTCGATCTCGGTAGCCTGCATGCACTGTTCAGACGCGCCCTGTATGGCCGTCTGCCCCGTGGACTGCTTCTACCAGACCGAAGACGGTGTGGTTTTGCACTCCAAGGATCTGTGTATTGGTTGTGGGTATTGCTTCTACGCTTGCCCATTCGGCGCACCGCAGTTCCCGCAAGCGGGCAATTTTGGTAGCCGGGGCAAGATGGACAAATGCACGTTCTGTGCAGGCGGTCCGGAAGAAGACAACTCCACGGCCGAGTTCTCCAAGTACGGTCGCAACCGTATTGCGGAGGGCAAGCTGCCGATCTGTGCGGAAATGTGCTCGACCAAAGCCTTGTTGGCCGGTGACGGCAACGAGGTGGCGGACATCTACCGCCAGCGCGTGGTGAACCGTGGTTTTGGTTCAGGCGCCTGGGGATGGGGCACGGCCTACGAGAAGAAGGGCGCGTAAGCCCATTGGATGTTTCCGGGGCCTTGGGCCCCGGCATTCGTTAAGGCAACGGATTCTTTTTGTTCATTCCGCTGGAGTGCTTTCATGGACTGTAAACTATTCGGTGCCGCCGTTTTGGTGCTGGCGACATTGGTCTTCAACCCTGTGTGGGCGCAGGACGTTCCCGAGTCCGACCAGATGTCTACCGGGGGAGGCCAAACCCTCGAAGACATCATGGCCCGCCAGGAAAGGCTGAAAGCTGACGGGGAATCCCGTTCCAAAGAAACAGGTAATCCCGCCAGTGCGGCACCGATCAACGAGCCACTGGGAACCCGTGGCGGGCGCTCCGATGCTGATGCCTGGCGAGGCATTCGCTACGACAACATCGACCTTGAAACCCAGGTTCGCAACCCGGCGGCCAATGTTCTGATCCAGGACGGAGGCGTGCGCTGGTACCAGTTGCGTGAAGGGCCGGTCATCACCTACGGCGGCAGTGCCATTCTGGGCTTCATCGCATTGCTGGTAGTGTTCTACCTTGTTCGCGGCAGGATCAAAATCGAAGGCGGCCCTGCCGGCACCACGATTGAACGATTCAAAGCCGTCGAGCGATTCGGCCATTGGCTGCTGGCAGGCTCGTTTATCGCCCTGGGCCTGACGGGGCTGATCACCCTGATGGGGCGTAGCTTCCTGATCCCGGTCATGGGGGCCGACGCCTTTGCCACTCTGGCTGCCGGCTCCAAGTGGATCCACAATAACGTTGCATGGGCGTTCATGCTGGGGCTGGTGATGACGTTTGTCATGTGGGTGGCCCATAACATTCCCAATAAGCTGGACTGGCAATGGCTCAAAGCCGGCGGTGGTATCTTCACCAAGAGCCACCCGTCCGCGAAGAAATTCAACGCAGGCCAGAAGATCATTTTCTGGACCGTGATGGTGCTGGGCGTCTCAGTGTCTCTTTCCGGGCTGTCGCTGCTGTTCCCGTTTCAGATGCCCATGTTTGCCGATACCTTCGGCATCATGAACAGTGTTCTGGGAACCAGCTTCCAGACCGATCTGGCGCCCCACGAAGAGATGCAGTACGCCAACCTCTGGCACTCGATTGTCGCGTTCGTGATGATGCTCGCCATTATCGCCCACATCTATATTGGCTCGGTTGGTATGGAAGGCGCGTTCGATGCCATGGGTAACGGGCAGGTTGATGTGGAGTGGGCGCGACAGCACCACGATCTGTGGGTTGCCGAGGTTGAAGCCAAACAGGGCAAAGGAGGGTCATCGTGAAGGTTATGATTTCGGCATTTGTGGCGGCCCTGGTGATTGCTTTTGCCGCCCCGGTCGCTCTTGACCAGTTCGGGTGGTCCTCAGCCACGCAAACCAGCAGTGAGAGCGTGCGGCTTGACTGAACAGTCCCAACTAAATGAAACAGAGGTTTACCAAATCGATGCCATCGGTCTGGTATGCCCCCTGCCCGTTCTGCGGTTTAAAAAGCGCACCCAAGGCCTTCCCAGCGGCACGCAGGTAGAATTCCTGGCCGATGACCCCAGCGGCCGTCGGGATTTACAGGTGCTGTGCGAGTTGACCGGGCACCGGATTGAATGGGTCCGCGAGGAGGATGCCGGGGTGCTTCGGTACCGCATCTGCCTGGCTTAGCGATCGCACCAAAACAGACCCGTTGCGGTCCTGGCATGCCGACTCAAACCATCCGACGGAAAATACCATCCCCACGGAGCATATGACGAATGGCCGCTGCGATATGGCCAGCGACCAGAACACCTAACGTTATGGCGAGCCACCCGTGTATCGCAAACAGACTGCCAGCCAAGTCCTCGTCCTGTGGCACAAAAGGCATGGCGGGCAGTTTGACATCGCCCACGATGCCCAAAGCCGGATACGCCGTCACACCGGCCCAGCCAAACAACGGCGTAACCACCAGCAGTATATAGATCAGGTGATGCACGCTCTTGGCGGCCATCTGCAATGTGCGGGGCATGTCCTCTGGATAGGGCGGGCTTTTTACGCGAATTTTCACCACGATCCGCAGGATCATCAGTAACAGCACGCTGAAACCAATGGCTTTATGCATGCTGTACAAAGTATTCGTCAGCGCCCCCCATATATCCGCTTCCGCGCGTGAGGCCATCCAGAGCCCGACGGGTATCAGCGTCAGAACCATCAGCGCCATTACCCAATGCAGTACGCGCCAGCCCGTAGGGTATTTCTGGATCTGTTGCATACGCCTTCTCCATCAGCGAACTTATCCCCGCACTCTCAATCGCACTCTCACCCTCACTCTCAAGAGGCGGTGCCATGCGGCCTTATGAAAGCATAGATCATAGAGTCGAATTCTACTTTCTCTACCCTGATGCTGGTAATGTGCTATACGGTTATCAAAGCCCTTAAATGGAGAGCCAGGCAAGATACGTGCGTCACAGCGACACGTTGCCAATTGGAAGTATTATGCGGGCATCCTCAAGTAAAATGATCGTCAGGCTCTTCCCCTTCATGGCGTGGGCCAGGCCCACGAGACGCCAGACCCGGGCAGATGCGATTGCCGGCATCACGGTTGGCCTGGTACTGGTCCCCCAAGCCCTGGCTTATGCTCAACTTGCCGGAATGCCGCCTGTCACAGGCCTATACGCAGCGCTGTTACCGGCCATCGTTGGAGCATTATTCGGCTCATCGTCGTTGCTTGCGGTCGGACCGGTTGCGTTGACCAGCCTGTTGACCTTTGCAGCGCTGCAACCGATGGCCGACGCGGGATCCCCGGAGTGGGTGGTGATGGCGATATGGCTCGCCCTCTATTCCGGGCTCATGCAGTTTCTTATGGGCGCGTTCCGCATGGGCATTCTTGCCAACCTGATCTCGAACGCTGTCGTTCAGGGATTCGTGAATGCGGCTGCGGTCATCATCATCGTTTCTCAGATCCCCGCCCTACTGGGCTTCGATACAGGCGCCGGCGATAACTGGTTATCCACTCTCTGGCAGGAATGGCAACACACTCCCTGGCGGCTGATCGCAACCGCCGGGTTCGGCCTTGGTGGCGTGGCGGCGTTGCTGTTACTCGGGAAATTGACCGCGCGCCTGCCTGCGGTGATGGTGGTTACCCTGATTGGCATCGCCGGCAGTTACCTGCTGGGATTTGGAGAACTTGGTGGCTCGGTCATCGGGCCGGTTGGAAGTGGACTTCCCCAGCCTTCATTGCCTCTGACACTCTCCGTTGACCAGCATCTGGCGCTTCTGCTGCCCGCTGCGATCATTGCGCTGATCAGCTTTACCGAAGCGATGTCCAGTTGCCGCACCATGTCGCGAATAACGGGGGAACCGTGGGACCGGAATCAGGAGTTAATCGGTCAGGGACTGGCAAAAATGGCCAGCGGCTTCAGCGGTGCCTTCCCCGTGAGCGGTTCTTTCTCGCGCACGGCCCTGAATGCCTACAGTGGTGCGAAAACCGCGAGGGCTTCCCTGATCGCCTCGCTGGTGGTGCTGATCTCCCTTTTCGGGTTTACCCAGCTCCTGTATCACCTGCCGACCGCGATTCTCGCCGCCATCATCATCGTGCCCGTCACCCGGCTGATTGATGTCCGCTCGCTTACCCGATTAAGTCGCGAAAACCCCAAGGATGGCGTCGTAGCTCTCGTCACCCTTGTGGTGACACTGGTCACCGTGCCAAATCTTTACTGGGGCATACTGGCGGGCATGGCAGCGTCTTTGCTCGCCTTCCTTCACCACCATGCCATGCCGCGAATCATTGAGTTGGGGGTTCACGAGTCAGGTGGGTTTCGTGACCGACATCTTTACCAGCTGCCGCCCATTGCCGAGGGGGTTCTCGGGGTCCGCATGGACGCCTCTCTCACTTACCTGACAGCACCTGTTCTGGAGCGCTCTATCCGCAAGCGAGTGGATGCCGACCCGGATTTGAGAACCGTGCTTATTTCTGCATCCTCCCTGAATCAGGTCGACTCTACTGGCCTGGACACGCTGCAGGACATCTGGTCCTTTCTGGATGCAAGAGGTATTACCCTCTACCTGTCAGGCCCAAAACTTCCGTTGAGGGAGGCCCTTTCAAGAACAGGACTGGCCCAACTGATCAAAGAGGAGAACATTTTCGCGACCGACGCAAAGGCTATTGAGGCATTGACGTAATACCCGGGACCAACTCAGGCAGACGGTTCAATTCGCCCCGTCTGCGAAAAATGCCCACAGCGGCTCCGGACGCCCAAAGAAGTACCCCTGTAAATAAACCCCCGGATGATAGGCCTTCAGGAAATCAGCATGTTCCTGCGTTTCCACTCCCTCCGCCACAACTCGAACATTCATGGATTCGCCGATACGTTTCACCATATCGACAATATCGGCAGACGTGGAATCGCTTAACGCTGAAAGCACAAATGACCGGTCAATCTTGATTTCCGATATCGGTAGCCGGCGCAACTGGGAGAGCGACGAATAACCCGTCCCGAAATCGTCCAGCGAGAATGTGCAGCCAAAGTTCCGTATCTTCTCCATCTTTTCGACAACGGCATCCACATCGTTCACCATCACGCTTTCCGTCAACTCAAACGTAATCAACGCCGGTGGATAACCCGAGTCTGCGACCAACCCGAGGATCTGTCTCTTATACACATCTCCGAGCCCACGAGACGGACTCCTATCTCGT
>CAJXOQ010000010.1 GCA_913057975.1 uncultured Marinobacter sp. | reverse complement strand
CGAGATAGGAGTCCGTCTCGTGGGCTCGGAGATGTGTATAAGAGACAGGACTATGCTCTGGTTAAGTATTGGTACACTGCTGCTTCTTGCGCTGTGGTTCCTGAGTCTACCGTTGCGGAGAGCAAGGGCGATCCATGACTGGCAGCAGCGGTTTGAGGCCGATGATCATGCAGAGGCGCAAAACCTGGCCGTCTATGAGCGCCGGCTTTCAGCACTGGAAAGAGCCCGCGATCGCGGCGAGATTGACGTCGCCCGTTTTGAAGAAAGCCGTCACGAGCTGGACCGCAATCTGCTGGAGGACACCGAGGCCCGCCGCCGAATGCCTCTCAGGCGCCCCGTGTCAGGACGTTTGATGATTCCGTTGGTGATAACGGCAGTAATAGGTGCCAGCATCATCGGCTATCGATGGCAGGGTGCCGATGGCGATCTGGCCCTGTATGCCGCCCAACAGAATGCGCTCAATACGCCCGGCGCCTCAATGAAAACCCTGGTTGGCCGGCTCGAAGAGGAGGCCGGGACTCAACCGGATAATCCCAAGGTCTGGTCGTTGCTGTTTCCGCTTTACCAGAAGATCGGTCAACCGGGGCAGGCGATTGGCGCCCTGGAACGACTGATCGAACTGGAAGGCCGCAGAGTTGACCTACTGGCCCAACTGGCCCAGATCAAATTCTTTGTGGCCGGGCGCAGCCTGACCACTGAAGTGCAGGCGCTGATCGACGAAATACTCGACAAGGATCCACGTGAGCCAACGGTGCTGGGCATACTGGGGGTCGAGGCCTTTGACGACGGCCGCTATGAACAGGCGATCAATTACTGGCGCCGGGCATTGGCTGGCTTCGGCGACAACGAGTCCGCACAGGCCATGCGCAACGGTATTGCTGTTGCCAGGCAACGATTGGAGGAGACAGCCAATGGAGCGGAACGTGTTACTGATTAAAACCCTAACGCACTTTCAATCACGAAATCAGGAAAGCTTATGCTCCAGTATCCTCAAATAGACCCGGTAGCCATTGCACTGGGCCCGCTAAAAATTCATTGGTACGGCCTGATGTACCTTGTCGGTTTTCTTGCGGCCTGGTGGCTGGGGCGTCGTCGGGCTCATCGACTCGGCTTGAACGCAGACGCTGTTGAAACATTGATTTTCTACTGCGCGATGGGGGTCATTCTCGGTGGCCGCGTCGGTTACGCGCTCTTCTACGGTTTTGACAAGCTGGCAGACAACCCGCTCTGGCTGCTCAAGATCTGGGAAGGGGGCATGAGTTTTCACGGCGGCTTGACCGGCGTCCTGATTGCAGCTCTGGTGTTTGCTCGAAAGCAGAACCTGCGATTTTTCCAACTCACGGACTTTATAGCGCCATTGGTACCAATTGGCCTGGGGGCAGGGCGCCTTGGCAATTTTATCAATCACGAGCTCCCGGGGCGGGTCAGTGATGTTCCCTGGGCCATGGTGTTCCCGAATATGGGGTCGGCGCCACGTCACCCGTCGTCACTGTATGAGTTTGCCCTGGAAGGTGTTGTGCTGTTTGTGGTGCTGTGGTGGTTCTCACGCAACCCACGTCGGATGGGCGCAACGTCCGGCCTGTTCCTGTTGCTCTACGGAATTTTCCGTTTTGCGGT
This sequence comes from uncultured Marinobacter sp., assembly GCA_913057975.1. Taxonomy (GTDB): domain Bacteria; phylum Pseudomonadota; class Gammaproteobacteria; order Pseudomonadales; family Oleiphilaceae; genus Marinobacter. The sequence continues at coordinate 39,840 of CAJXOQ010000010.1, read as the reverse complement.
CGAGTTTGTTCGCCTCCCCGACCCGCAACTGGGGTTCATCGCCCTCGGCTGGGTGACCATGGGGCAACTGCTGACCCTGCCGATGATCCTTGGCGGCCTTGCATTAATTGCCTGGTCAAGACGTCAACCGATCAATAAAACGGAGGCGGCGACAGCCAGATAAAAGCTGTCTTAGCTTGTTTGTTCGTTGACTTACGAGGAAAACTTAACATGACAGAAACTATTGGTCATTCGGGAGCCTGGGGTATAGCGGCGATCATGATCGTGCTGATCTCCTGGGTCATGTATCGTTGGCTCGCTCCCAGAACATGGCGGGAGTGGGGCAGTGCCGGGGTGGTGCAGGCGTTTATAATCGCATTGTATGCGGAGATGTACGGCTTCCCTCTCACTGTCTATTTGCTCGTGCGGTTCTTTGATCTGGACGGTAGCGACCTCAGCGCGAATCTCTGGTCCTCGCTGCTTGGTGTCGGCGAGGTGGGCATGCTTATCTCAATGTTGCTTGGTTATACTCTGGCTGTGACTGGCATCGGTATTTTTCTGCAGGGATGGCGCGAACTTCATCGTGCACACCAACAAGGGCGTCTTGCAACGGATGGGCTCTACGGTTTGGTGAGGCACCCGCAGTATACGGGCCTTTTTCTCATCCTGTTCGGGGAGGGGATTGTGCACTGGCCGACGCTGTTCTCCGTTAGTCTGTTCCCCATCATTGTCCTTGCCTACAGCTTGCTCGCACGGCATGAAGAGCGACAGGTTATTGAGCGGTTCGGTGACGGGTACCGGACCTATCAGCAGGAAGTGCCAAGGTTTGTTCCACGAATGGGCCGGCTTGCAAAACTCGTTGGCAAGTCCCGCTCGGGGTTGGGTTGACACACAGGGTAACGCAGGGCGTTACCAGCGTTTTATGGGGCACACGCAATGACGACGGCTTTTACCGAAGTCTCCCGGGACTATGATGATCTGTGGCTTTTGACCAGGGATTACCGGGGCTGGATGCTGAAAAAGCTTCTTAATCATTTAAATATGCAGGCTGACAGCCGGTTTGCAGACCTTGGTGGTGGGACCGGTATCTTCACACATCTGCTCAGCCAGGCTGTGCCGCTGGAATCTGAAGCGATATGCGTGGACCCCTCAGGCGCCATGCTCCTGAATGCTGAACAATACAGCGGCATCCAGACCCGTTGTGCATCCGCTGAAGCGTTCATTGACAGCGGGGTGCAACTGGACCGGGTGCTCATCAAGGAGTCCATTCATCACATCCGCAATCGTGAGAGATTCTGGAAGAAAATGCGCTCATGTTTGCGACCGAATGGTCGTGTTCTGGTGGTCACCCGGCCCAGTTTGCCCGAGTTTCCCCTTTTCAGCCGGGCGATGACTGCCTTTTCAGAGAGTCAACCGGAGCTTGACATTCTTCTCGGTGAAATTGCCGCCTCCGGCCTTGGTGCGGTGACAAGCAGGGAAGAGTACCGCGTCGAAATCCCGAAGGATCGCTGGTATGCGATGCTGCGGGCGCGTTTTATGTCAAATCTGGCAGGTTTTACTTCTGATGAAATTGAGAAAGGTATTCTGGAAATCGATGATCAGCTGGACGGGGATCAGATTCGATTTATTGATCATCTGTTGTTTGTGCTCGTCGAGCGCGAGTCAGACATGCCCAGTGGACAGGCGAAGGCTTCTCCAGCGGCGAAATGAAGAAACGATGTACAGATCGTCTTTTCGGCTAGATCAGCATTTTAGTGAGCTAAGACAGCTTCGTGCCGGCATGATTAATTGCTTGACGCCTGTGGCGTGAAAGCCGTACCATCACGAGAATTCTTGAAAACTCAATTACCTGGGTCACTCCACTTGCCACGCTTGATAACGCCTAAAGCCCTTCTTAATCTGCTGTTGCTGATCATGGCAATACAGCCGGTGCTGGCGTTCGGGCAATTCACGGCAGACACAGCAGAACCTCCTGCCCGTTTCGGCCACATGGCCATGGTGGACTGTTGGAGTGCCAGCACTGACGGGCATTCGGAACAGGATATGGCCTGTGGTGATATGGCGTCTACCGATTGTGCTATCGCCGCCAACCAGGGCAGTTGCGGTGCGATGCTATCCGCACTGGTTTCTGAGAAGGCGGTTTTGCCAGTGCAATGTTCTTCCGACCCTACCTCTCTTCGTCCCCGAGAAGTCTATCTCAGCGTTATCCTTGATACCCTTACACCTCCCCCTGATTTCTCAGTAGTCTGATCTTAGTCTTTATCTAAGTTCGCACGTTTACACCTGGGCCGATAGGCCACTCGGGCGAGCGTCTATAAGCTTCAAATAAGGAAACATCAATGCGCATTTCCCTGATGGCGATGGTGATCGCTGTCGCTTTTGGTCTGGGCTGGCTGGCCAGCCTGCAAATCATGCCGATGTCAGAATCCGCCGGTTCTGGTAATCCTGCCGGTGAATCGGCGGATGAAAAGCCCTTGTACTGGGTTGCTCCCATGGATGCCAACTACCGCCGTGACAAGCCTGGCAAGTCCCCCATGGGAATGGACCTGGTGCCGGTGTACGAAGAAAGCAGTAGCGGCCGGGACGACGGCGGGGTTCAGATCAATCCTGCAGTCAGAAACAATCTGGGGGTTAAAACCCGGGCAGTTTCCCGTGGGGCAGTGTCTGTTCCGGTCCGAACCGTGGGTTATGTCACTGACAATGAAGATCAACTGATTCAGGTGCACAGCCGCATTGCCGGATGGGTCGAGGTGTTGCATGTTCGGTCAGAAGGAGAAATCGTTGACCGTGGTGAACCACTGTATGAGATCTATTCACCGGAGTTGGTGAATGCCCAGCAGGAGTTTCTGATGTCCGAGCGCCTTGGGCGGGGCTCAGAGGCAACAGCGACCGGCGGAAAGCTGCGCGCGCTGGGCATGACGGATAGACAGATTGCCAACCTGAAAAAAACAGGAAAAATCCGAGAACGCATCACCGTATTTGCCCCTGGCTCCGGCTATGTGGCCGCATTGCCTGTTCGTGCCGGCATGTACGTGCGCCCGGATACTGAAATCATGGCCATTGGCAGTCGCGATTCGGTGTGGGTGATCGCCGAGTTTTTTGAACGTCAGGCCGGGCTGGTTGAAGCGGGTCAGGCCGTTGAATTCACCACGCCGTCCATGCCGGATACAAACTGGAATGGTGACATTGACTACGTTTACCCGGAACTGGATCCCAAAATGCGGACTCTTCGGGCCCGGGTACGCGTTCCGAACCCGGATGGCCGGTTGCGCCCCGGAATGTTCGTCAATCTCACCATGGATGCCCCCATCGGTGAGGACCTGCTCACTATCCCGCGCCCGGCGCTGATCCGGCGAAGCGACAGCCAGCATGTGCTGCTGGCTGAGGATGACGGCTATTTTCGTCCGGTGCCCGTCAAGACGGGCCGGGAAGCCGGCGACAGGGTGGTCATTCACGAAGGTCTGAAAGAAGGGCAGCAGGTGGTGGTGTCCGCCCAGTTCCTGATTGATTCAGAAACCAGCCTCGAGGCCGCCATGCTGCGCCTGGAGCCCGAGGAGCAGAACAGCGCCGGCATGGCCGGTGCAGACAGCTCTGCGCCCGAACTGTTTGAAGCCGCTGGCCGGATTACGGAGCTTGATGCTGAGAGTTCTTCAGTCACGCTCGACCATGGCCCGGTACCCGGTCTTGGCTGGCCGGCCATGACCATGACCTTTGGTATTGCCGAATCCGTCGATCTGGTGGAACTGGCCCCGGGTGAGACCGTCAATTTCGGGTTCCGGGAGACGCCGGACGGCTATCTTGTTGAACGTATTGAGCCCGCGCAAGACGCGCAGTAACCACTGGAGAAAACCATGAAACTGAAAAACCTGATGACGGCTGTTGTGTTCGGATTATCCCTGGGACCTGTTCTGGCAGCGGCCGATAACAACATGGGCTCGATGTCCGGCATGGACACCAAAGAGTCCGCTGGCCCGGTCCAGAGCCGGGGCGTAATCACCATGATCAACACCGAAAATCGCAAAGTAACGCTGAAGCATGAGCCTATTCCGGCGCTGAACTGGCCGGGCATGACCATGGGATTTCCCGTAGCCCCGGAGGTGGACCTGGATGCCCTGGATAAGGGTGACAAGGTTGTCTTCACTCTGGCACCCGCTGGCAAGGGCCAGCAGGTGACCTCTATCAGGAAACAGTAGTGATAGCCCGGGGGTGCGCCATCGGGCTGCCCCCGGCCATCACCAGACCGGACTCAGCTCATGATTAACCGCATTATCCAGTGGTCGCTTCATAACCGATTTTTTGTATTGCTCGCCACCCTCATACTGATTGGGTGGGGATTCTATTCCGTCAGGGAAACGCCCATTGACGCCATACCGGACCTGTCGGATGTACAGGTGATCGTCAAGACCCCGTATCCTGGCCAGGCGCCCCAGGTGGTGGAAGACCAGGTGACCTACCCGCTCACCACCGCCATGCTGTCGGTGCCGGGCGCCAAAACGGTTCGGGGGTATTCCTTCTTTGGCGACTCCTATGTGTATGTGATCTTCGATGACGACACCGACCTGTACTGGGCTCGTTCCCGGGTACTGGAATACCTGAGCCAGGTAGCCGGGCAATTGCCCGATGCCGCCAAACCAGAGCTGGGGCCGGATGCCACCGGCGTTGGCTGGGTATACTCCTACGCCCTGGTGGACCGCACCGGCCAGCATGACCTTTCGGAGCTTCGGGCCATTCAGGACTGGTTCCTGAAGTTTGAACTGCAAACCGTGTCCGGGGTATCCGAGGTCGCCAGTGTTGGCGGCATGGTCAAGCAGTATCAGGTGGTGGTGGACCCGGACCGGCTGCGCGCCCATAACATCACGCTGCAGCGTATTCATGCCGCCATCAACAGCGCCAACCAGGAAACCGGGGCATCCGTCGTGGAAATGGCCGAGGCGGAATACATGGTGCGGGTCACCGGTTACCTGCAGAACGAGGACGACCTGCGCCAGGTGCCGCTGGGTGTCAACGATAATGGCAAGCCCTTGTTGCTCAAGGATGTGGCGGATATCCGGCTGGGGCCACAAATGCGCCGGGGTATCGCTGAACTGAATGGAGAAGGCGAAGTGGCCGGCGGTATCGTGGTGATGCGTTTTGGCGAAAACGCTCTGGCTACCATCGAGGGTGTTAAACAACGCCTGGAGGAGATCAAGGGCAGCCTGCCGGATGGCGTTGAAATGGTGCCCACCTATGATCGTTCCACACTGATCAACAATGCGGTGGACAATCTCTACAGCAAGCTGCTGAAAGAGTTTCTGGTGGTGATCCTGATCTGCGCGGTATTCCTGTTTCACCTGCGCTCTTCCCTGGTGGTGATCGTGAGCCTGCCGGTGGGCATTCTTGCTGCGTTCGTGGTGATGCACGCTCAGGGTATCAACGCCAACATTATGTCCCTCGGCGGCATTGCCATCGCCATCGGTGCGATGGTCGACGGTGCCATTGTGATGATTGAAAATGTCCATAAACACATGGAGCGGACCCCGTTGACACCGGAAAACCGATGGGCCGTGATGTATAGGGCCGCCGGTGAAGTGGGGCCCGCGCTGTTTTTCTCGTTGATGATCATCACCGTGAGCTTTCTGCCGGTGTTCACGCTGGAGGCTCAGGAGGGCAAGCTCTTCGCACCCCTGGCGTTCACCAAAACCTATGCCATGGCTGCGGCTGCCGGGCTTGCCATTACACTGGTACCGGTGCTGATGGGCTACTTCATTCGTGGCAAGGTATTGCCGGAGCACCGCAATCCCATTAACCGGCTGCTGATCTTCCTGTACAGCCCAGCCATTGACTGGGCTTTGCGGCGGCCCGCCCTGATGCTTGCCGGTGGCCTGATTGTGCTGATCATCGGCTTCTGGCCCGCCAACAAGCTGGGCAGTGAGTTCATGCCCCCCCTGGATGAGGGGGACCTGATGTACATGCCCACCACCTATCCCGGCATCTCCATTGGCAAGGCCCGGCAGATCCTGCAACAGACCGATAAGCTGATTGCCAGTATTCCAGAGGTTAAAACTGTGTTCGGCAAAATCGGCCGCGCTGACACGGCCACCGATCCGGCCCCGCTGACCATGATTGAAACCTTTATCCAGTTTAAACCCCGGGACCAGTGGCGCCCCGGCGTAACGCCGGAATCCCTGCGCCGCGAGCTGGACAGGACCGTCAGGCTTCCCGGTCTCACTAACGCCTGGGTCATGCCGATCAAAACCCGTATTGACATGCTCTCAACGGGCATCAAGACCCCGGTGGGCATCAAGGTGGCCGGCCCGGACCTGAAAGTGATCCAGGGCATAGGGGAAAAGCTAGAGCGGGTGTTGACTGACATACCGGGCACAGCCTCTGCGTTTTCCGAGAGGGTGGCCGGCGGACGTTACATCAAGGTGGATATCCAGCGGGAGGCTGCCGCCCGTTTCGGATTGAATATCGCAGATATTCAATCCGTGGTACGCACTGCGATTGGCGGCATGAACGTGGCCAGTACGGTGGAGGGCCTGGAGCGCTATCCCATCAATCTGCGTTATCCCCAGGGCTACCGGGATTCGGTGGAGCAGATGCGCTTACTGCCCATAGTGACGCCCGGTGGACAGCGTATCGCGCTGGCCGACGTGGCGGATATCCGGGTCGACAGGGGGCCGCCCATGATCAAATCGGAAAATGCCCGCCTCAATGGCTGGACCCTGGTGGACATTGCAGGCCGGGATCTTGGTAGTTGGGTCAAAGAGGCTCAGTCGGTGGTGCGGGAGCAGGTGGACCTGCCTGCCGGCTACTCCCTGACCTGGTCCGGCCAGTATGAGTACATGCAGCGTGCCAAGGAGCGCCTGACACTGGTGGTACCGCTGACGCTGGCGATTATCGTGATCCTGCTGTACCTGAATTTCCGCAACATGACCGAGGTGGGTATTATAATGGGCACCCTGCCGTTCGGTATGATTGGCGGCATCTGGCTGATGTACCTGCTGGGCTACAATCTGTCCGTGGCTGTTGCCGTTGGTTTTATCGCCCTGGCCGGAGTCGCCGTGGAAATCGGTGTGCTGATGCTGGTGTACCTCAACCAGTCCCTGCACAACGCCCTGGAGGCCGTCGATCATCAGCCCGGGAAACTGTCGGCGGATGCCCTGCGCCAGGCGATCAGCCACGGGGCTGCGCAGCGGGTGCGCCCGATCATGATGACCTTTGCCGCCATCGTGGCTGGCCTTGTACCCATCATGCTGGGCGGCGGCACTGGTTCGGAAGTGATGCAGCGGATCGCCGGGCCGATGATTGGCGGCATGGTTACTACTCTAGTGCTGACGCTGCTGCTGATTCCGGTGATTTTCTACCTCTGGCAGCGTGCGCGGTTGAAGAAGCTCGCCCAAAAAGGAGCGAACCAATGATTCGACGCAGTGGAATTTACGCCGTTCTGGCGGTATTCGTTTCCCTTTCTGCCCCCGCAATGGCTGAATCGCTGGAAACGGTGGACCAGTGGATTGCGGAGGCCCTGGATAGCAACGCCACCCTGAGTGCGCAGCGAGCCGCCATCGAGGCAGCAAGGGCCGAAGTGGAAGGCTCGGATGCCTGGGCGGATCCTGTCGTAAAGTACGGTATTGCACCCGAAACTCTGGAGGGCCCTAATGTGGTCGGGCACCGGTTTGAGGTCAGTCAGAAGCTGCCCTGGCCGGACCAGTTATCCGCGTCCCGCGGAGCCGAGGAGGCGGGTGTGCGTGCCGCAACCCAGGACACCCTCTGGCAGACCAGAAAACTGACGGCCTCGGTCAAGGAGGCCTATGCCCGTTTGTGGTATTCGCACCGGGCCATCGAGTTGCACTACGAGACTCGTGCGCTGGTGGAACAGCTAGCCGAGATTACCCGGCAACGACTGGAATACGGCGAGGCCACACAGAGTGAGTTGTTCAGGGTAGAGACGGAACTGGATACGCTGGACGCGCAACTGGTTGAGCTGCGGGCGGACCAGGCCAAGCTCTCCGCCAACCTGATCCCATTATTGGGGCGCCGTCCGCAACCCTCCGAATTGATGCTATCCCTGCCTCCTCGTATGCCAATGGCAGCGGACACCCTGACCGGAACCGAGCACCCGTTGGTTCAGGCCGCAGAGGCGCGGACCGCGGAGGCCCGGGCCCGACTGGACGTCGCGGAAGCCAACCGAAGGCCCGTGTTTACGGCCAATGCGGGCTACAATAGCTTGTTGGCTGACGAAAAAAAGCGCTGGACGGTAGGCGTTGGGATTCAGATTCCGTTTACGGGACAGCGACAGAACAGTGCCGTTCGCAGGGCGACTGCGGAAGTATCCCAACGACAGTGGCAGACCACTCAGGCCCATCGCGATCTGCGAGCGTCAATCGGCGACGTAAAGGCAGCCATTCAGGCAGGCTACAGCCGCCTTGAAATCCTTGACGAACGCCATCTTCCGAATCAACGCGCTCACTGGGAAGCCAGCCTGAATGAATTGGCCAGCGGTACCGGTGCACTGGAAGATGCCATAGACAGTGCACGGAAGCTTACTGGCGTAAAACTCACCCGGGAAACGGTCATCCGCGACCTGTTCAGTGCCAGGGCGCGATACGAAGCCTTGCAAACAACGCAAGCCACCGGCCTTTCAAACTAGAAGGGGATTCACCATGAAAGTATTGTGGGCGTTGCTATCCGCACAGAAAAAGTAGATCAACTGCCATGTGCCCGTATCCCCGGCGTATTTGTCGTCATTGCCGATCACTGCGATTCCTGAGGGTTTCGAGACTGTTTCGCATGGGTTCCAGATCAAAACCTGCAGCCCCGGCTTTACCGATCAGGTCCGGGATAGGGTAGAAAGTTGCATTGGCAAGGGCCCATAAGTGAACGGCGCGCTTGCCAGTTCTTCGATGTCAGCAATGGCAGGTTGCGCCGTCACGCTGTAGTTCTGATCAAGCTGTTTGATATCCATTTAAATTCTCCTCTAATGCAGCCCGCCTTGGGGCGGGCCCGTGTCACGGTTGTTTTTCATGGGCCGGATATACCAGCGTCTAGTCAGGCAAACGGAACAGTTTGTTGACGATCGAATCGTAACTTTTGTGCGGGTCGCCGCCCTGAAAGTCAGTCCGGCCGCTGCCGCGGATCAACAACACATCGCCGGTGAATACGGCCTGCTGTTCCCGCGAATAAACAAAGGCTTGACCTGGAGCTGGCTCCAAGTAATACGCTTCTGTGACATTGTTGATATCCAACCAGCAAAGGATCCGTCCGGATCAGGTCAGGAGAGGCGCTATGAAACGCAATATTGTAAACCAAAGTTTATTGGTGGCTGCCGTGGCCATCTTTTCAGGACTGGGCCTTGTAGCCCCCGCGCTTGCCAATCAGAACGAGGCTGACCAGCCCAAAAAAAAGCCCAAGGCAGATTCGGATGAAGCCGTCATCCAGACGCTTTTAAGCGCCGGCCCCGAATCGGTTACCAAACATGCCACCGTGCTTTCCCGGGCGGGCAAGGTTCTACAACAGGGCAGCGGCGAGTGGGTGTGCCGCTTCGCAGGCCTGGCCGGTGACACACCAACCTGTCTGGATTCGCAGTCCCGAGCCTATTTCAAAGCCCGCTTCCAGGGTAAAACACCACAGGTTGATCGTATCGGCCTCACCTACATGCTGCATGGCATGACGACAGACACCGGCATGCAGATGCCCCCGCACGTCATGGTGATCGTTCCCGACCCGACCGATCTAAAGCAATTTCCCACTGCGCCGCAAAGTGGAGCGCCCTGGGTCATGAAGGCGAATACCCCGTACGCACATCTGATCATACCGGTTGGTGGGCTGTCGATGGGCGCAATCCCCCAGCCATCGGGCCAATGACCTTGATATGAACGCTAGCGCGGCATGGACAGTCGCGGCTGCGAACCATCTCAAATTGGGCAAATGAACCGGTTACAAAGGAGATTCCAGTGATGATACCCCTATGGTTGACGATACTCGCCTGGTCGGTTACCGGCATCGGGTTGCTATGCGCGCTGATAATTCTCGCCGACATTTATCTTGGCGGCTACCGGCAGCCGATGACCAGCTGGGAAGCGGTGTGGCCCATTACTGCGATCTACGCCGGTCCGCTGGCGCTTGTCGCCTATTACCGTTGGGGCCGCCCGGCCACGGCGCGATGGCAAAACCGTCATGGCGCCGCGCCCGACCAGGGCTTGGCCGTGATGGCCGCCCTGGAAACCATCCCCGGAGGCGCGGCATCGTTCATCGGCCATCTGATCGCCGTGCCGATCGTGGTGGGTACCGGAATCACGATCGCTGGCAAAGGCGTTTGGCCGATGATTCTGCTTATCGCCGCGTTCGCACTGCCGTTGCTGATTGCCTTCGAATACCGGTCGCTGACGCGGATGGGCCAGATCCGTTCGGCTGGCCTGCGGCTGCGGGTGGCGCTGAAAATATCCGCGCTAGCGATCATTGCGTTCGATATCGGCATGGGTGTCACGATGCTGATTGTGGCCTTTGTGCTGGGCTATCCGCCCACCACCATCGCGTTCTGGTTCGTCATGTGGGGTGGGTTGCTTCTGGGTTTCATGACCGCCTACCCGATGGTGCGCTGGCTGCTCGGGCGAGGTGTCACGACGCCGGCGGAGTCGGTATAGGTTTCCGGCCTGGTCCGCTAGCGTCAATCGAACTCTCAAAGGAAATTACATGTCACATGACTCCCTCGCGAGCGTAACCATTCATCACGAACGGGAGCGTTTGCTGCGGATGCTCGCGCTCGCCACATTCTTCATTTTTTTCCAGGCATACATGGTGGCGCCGATCATACCGGCGCTCGCGGATGCATTCGCAACTTCGGCACACACCGTGGGCTTTGTAGTGCCGGCGTATTTGATTCCTTATGGCATCGCCACCCTGGTGTTCGGCCTGCTGGCCGATCGGCTCGGTGTTCAGCGCGTCATGTTCGCGTCCCTGGCGATGTTCTCGCTCCTCACAGCGCTCACGGCCACTGCCGTATCCGTCGAACAGATGGCGCTATGGCGCGTGCTGACCGGACTGGGGGCCAGCGGCGTGGTACCGCTTGCGCTCGTGCTTGTCGGACAGCTGTTTCCTTACGAGCAGCGCGGGCGGCCACTAGGCTGGTTATTTGCGGCTATGGCCGGCGGTATGGCGTTTGGCTCACCGCTTGGCTCGATATTGGTGCCCATTATCGGCTGGCGAGGGCTTTTCCTGGCTGTCGGCGCAACCGGGGGGATAGTTCTGCTCCTGCTTTTACCCTATCGGCGCCTGATCGCCGGCGCAATGCAGCCGGTAGGCGGCACACTCGGTGACCTGATGCGCGGCTATTTGGGCCTTTTGAGCACCGCACGCGGCCAGCGCACCTATGGCTATGTTTTTGTGAACTCGATGTTTCATTCCGGCGTGTTCACCTGGCTGGGTGTTTACCTTGAACAACGCTACAGTCTCGGGCCGGTCGGCATCGGTCTGGCATTGCTTGGCTACGGGGTGCCCGGTTTGTTGTTTGGCCCGCTGATTGGCCGCGCTGCAGACCGATGGGGTCGCGCGCGATTGTTGCCAATCGGGCTCGGCTTGAGTGCGTTGGCCGCAGCGGGCCTGCTGTTCGATTTTCCGGTGATTCTCGCGCCGATCATCGCGATGCTGCTATCGCTGGGCTATGACGCGACACAGCCGTTGTTTGCCGGCATCGTCACCTCGCTCGGCGGCAAACGGCCCGGCCAGGCGATGGGTTTGAACGTGTTTACCCTGTTCGTGGGTTTTGGCCTGGGCAGCCTGATTTTCGGCGAAGTTCTGCGCTTTGGCTTCGGGACCGCATTGGCGCTGTTTGCGGCGATTGAATTGATACTCGCCCTGGGTTCGATCCGGTTGTTTCGTTCCGAAATGCCGGGCGAAGCAAAAATACGGCGCTGACTAAATAGCTCGCTGGCATAGATCGGGCATTGACCTTGAGCGGACTCCAGGCTCCAGGATTTTAGCGCCATGTTCCATGCGGCTATTCTGGCTTGTTATACACCTCATGTGGCAGCGCACCGATAGCTATTTTTTGTGAAATTCAGCTACTGATTTGAAATTCAACGCACTTCAACTGTTCCGACAGCGACCAGGGAGGAGCAATGTCTATACTGGATTCACTAACGCAAGGTTTATTGATTGGTCTGGGCCTGTTCTATAAGGCGCTGTGGCCGATCCTGCTGGGCGTACTGATAACCGCCCTGATTGAGACTCTGATTGATCAGGAGCGACTGGCGGGCATTCTGGGCGGTCGCGACCTGTTGAGCACGGGGAAGGCCACGGCCGCCGGTGTGGCCAGTTCCGCCTGCACTTTCGGGGCTCTGAGCATCACACAGACGCTGTTCAAAAAGGGCGCCTCCGCAGAGGCCTCGTTCGCCTTCAGCTTTGCTTCAACCAACCTGGTCATCGAGTTGGGCATTCTGATCTATGCCATATTGGGCTGGCCGTTTTTGGTGGCCGAGCTGCTGGGTGGCTTTCTACTGATCAGCATCATGTACGTATTGGTACGACTGACCTTGCCCGAGCAGCTATTTGAAGAGGCACGCACCCGCCTTCGTGAACAATTCCGGGAAGACCCAGCGCCGGTGGCCTTCACCCGGAATGTCACGGCGAAGGGCGACTGGCGCAAGCAATTGACGACAACCGATGGCTGGCGACGCATCGCCCACAATTATTTCCATACTCTGGGCAAAATTTACAAGAGCGCTCTGTTCGGTTTCCTGATCGCGGGGTTCATCGTCGCGCTCGTACCGCCGGCGTTTTGGACCACATTGTTCCTGGAACCAACCGGGTTGGTCGGCATCGGTGAGAACGCCGTCATGGGTGTGCTGGCAGGCGTGGCAAGCTTCATAGGCTCGATTGGCAACGTGCCCTTCGCCGCCGCCCTGTGGGCCTCGGGGGTGTCGTTCGCCGGGGTGATCGCCTGTATCTACGCGGATCTGATCACCGTGCCGATCATGAATCTGTGGAGGAAGTTCTTTGGCTGGAAAGCCGCCATCTACATCTTTATCGTCTTTTTCGTAACGATGGTAAGCAGCGCGGTACTCATGGAGCTTTTGTTCAGCAAACTTGGCTGGATTCCACCACGCCTCAGCGCCGAAGGGCTCATGAGTTTTCTGGAGGTTAAATTTGACCTGACCTTGGTGATGACAGTGCTTTTACTGCTTGGTACCTTTATTCTACAGATGCTGAGGTATCCAACGTCGAACCGCTAGTTGGGCTGGCTTTTACCCTCGTAGTGAGAGTGACACTCACGAATGCATTTGAAGCAGTATGGTCATTCAAGCATCCTCAATATTGAAGCGCTGCGGGGGAACCCCTTGATAGTGGTACGCTTCTGTTTACTCAACGAAGATTAAGTCCGGATTTGAAAGATGATGAAAATTGGCCAGGTCGTGCAGGCGTTGGCCATAAGCGCCGATACCCTGCGTTACTATGAAAAAATCGGGCTGATGCCCGGGGTTCACCGCAACAATGGTGGTGCGCGCTTATACAGCGACAAGGATCTTTCCCGTTTGCGATTTATTAAGCGGGCACAAAAGATGGGTTTCAGCCTGGATGAGATCGCTGGCCTTCTCAGCTTTCGGGACAATTCCAAAAATGCGAGACCCAATGTACAGAAACTGGCTCGTCTTAAGTTGGCCGAGATTGAACATCACCTGTCCGAGCTGGAAGCATTGCGAGATGAGTTGCGTTTGCTGACCAACCTTTGTGGAGCAAGTACTGATGGTTGCCCAATACTCGAATCGTTTGAACGGGCATATGGCTCCTGATACGTAAGCGCTCCTCCTGCCATCCTCACCCAGCACGATCACGCTCTTGCGGTTAATCTTGTGACGATTCCCAGCAGCGGATCTGATCGATTCCTCGGTATCGGTCGCAGGGCGAACCGGTCTGAACGTAGGGAGTGTTCTGTGCTGCCTGGTATTAAGGCAGAAATTGGGTTTCAGCTATGAACAACTGGCCTTTCACTTGTCGGATTCAGTGACCTATAGAACCTTTAGGGGGTCACCATGAAACGATTACTGGCAATGCTATTCACTGATCCTGTTACCCGGAGTTGGGCTAGCGGCCCCTGAGGCCAGGTTCTGGGCGACATGGCAGTCCTTCACATTACCCCGATGTCATCCGCGTAGCGCTTGATTTTAGAATCGATATATCTTTAAATACGAATGAAAATGATTAACATTTAAATTATATTGATTGCGGAGTTTATGTGCTGACAGTTAACCAGACGCGCCAGAAGGTCGCCCAGGGCCGCTCGGCGTATGGACTACTTAACGCTGTGCCAACACCATGGATGGTAGAGATGATCGGCCATGCCGGCTATGACTTTGTCGTACTGGACACCGAGCACATGTCCACGAACCCGGAGTCCCTCGAACACATGATTCGCGCCGCCGAGTGTGCCTCCGTCACACCTCTGGTGCGCGTGCCGGGGGTTGATCGTGCTGCGATTGCCCGGGCTCTGGACAGTGGTGCACAGGGGATCGTTGTTCCCCGTATCCGCAATGCCGAAGATGCGCGTGACGTTGTTCAGATGGCACGTTACGCGCCGGCAGGGCAACGTGGTATTACCGGCGGCCGGACAACAGGTTTCGGAACCCTCCCGCTGAAAGACTACCTCAGGCAGGCCAACCAGGAAGTCCTCATTGTGCTCATGATTGAGGATCAGGAAGGCATCGACAACCGCGAAGCCATCCTGGGTGTTCCCGGTGTTGACTGGGTGCTTCCGGGAGCGGTCGATCTGTCGCAATCACTGGGCTGCCCGGGTGATCCGTTCCATTCGTCTGTCAATCACGCCATCGCGGAACTGGCAGCGAGTTGCCGCGGGCGTCCAGTGGAATTTTGCGCTTTGCCCCGAAGTCCTGACCAATTAACGGAATGGCAGGAGTGGGGAGCAAGAGCCTTTCTCCTGGGAGAAGACCGCAGTCTGCTCTTTAAATACCTCAAGTCCCACCTCGCGACCTGCCGTGCCGAGTCGAGCCCGCCGTCTCCCTGAGGCAACCATTCTCCTTCAAGCCTGACAAGAGTTTTCCTATGCGCGATACCGTACTTTTTCTTGCTCATGTTCCAACGGAAGCCCTGAATCGGGGATTCCTGCCAGCTGCCCGGTCGATGGGGCTGAAAGTGATCCTGCTGACAGACCAGGCGGCGACTCACCACCACTATTTCAGTCAACCGGGCCTTCCCGCCTATCCGGAACAGATTCTCCAGTGTGATGTATTTAATCCGCTGTCTGTTCTCGATCTTCTCTCAGAACTCCCGGCCCCCGTGGGCGTGTTTTCCAACAGCGATCACCTGCAGACGGTGACTGCCCTGGCCGCAGCCTACCTGAATCTGCCGGGCAAAGACTGGCAAACCTGTTACCGGGCAAAAAACAAGGCAGCCATGCGCCAGTACCTGAAAGCGCTCGATGATGGCGCATGCTGGTTCAGGGCTGTGAATGATCAGACCTCCCTGGGGAAGGTGATCGACGACGTTCCATTCCCGTGTATTGCCAAGCCCCGGGAGGGGGTTGCCAGCCTCAACGTCAGGCGCCTGGACAATGCTGCGCAACTGCAATCGTTCTGTGATCAGTTCTGGCAGGAACAACCCGGGCAACCCCTGCTGCTGGAAGAGTTTCTGTCAGGCCCTGTTCACACTCTGGAAACCATTGGGGACGGAAACAGCCTGATTGCGCTCGGAGGATTTGAAGTGCGGCTTTCCGAGCCTCCCCATTTTGTCGAACTTGAAGCGGCGTGGGTGCCTTACCAGCCTGAAAGGCCTCACCTTCAGGAGATGTTCAGGCAGGTACGGCGCTTCGGTGTGGGCCTTGGCTCCTGCCATTCCGAATTTGTGATAACAGACAATGGGCCAAGACTTATCGAGATCAATTACCGAACGGTGGGGGATGGCCGCGAATTCCTGCTTGACCGCATGACGAATCATGGACTGTTCCATGCCATCCTTCAGGCCCATGTTGGCAACCCTCTTGAATTATCCCCGCCCACGCAGGCGGCGCAGATACGCTACCTCAGTGCTTCTACCAGCGGGCGGGTTCGCCGTTCAGCTCCTGAGCGCAGGGAGCCGTGCGGTGACGGCATTGCCGAGTTTGAGCCGTTGAGGGAAGTGGGTGATGACGTCCGGTTGACCCACTCAAACAAGGACTACCTGGGTGTGTTGCGGTTGTTTTCGAGCGATCCCTCCCGGGTGAAGAATACGTTGGCCGAATGGGCCACCGACCTTGAAGCAGAGTGGGAGATAGGCTGATGACCAGGAACACCGCTCTGTCTTCAACAGACCCCGGGCAGTATCTGACCCAGAGGCTGGTCGATGCGCTGATCCGCGAGGACGTGGCCGGCTGCCAGAGTGATTCTCAGGCAGTTGGGGTGGACAGCGTGCCTGGCTCACCGGGAGCGCCGGCGACCTGGTTACGGTGGACGCTGGCGCAGGGCATCCTGTGGTTGCCGGTCAATCCCGCAACCTTCATGCAGCGTTGGCAGTGGAGTGGCGACCCGCTCATCTGGCAGTCCGCAGACCAGGCCGGAAGCGTGTCAGAAGTGAATCACTACGAACAGGTTTTGGCGTGCCTCACTGCGGACGAACACGATGACTCCGGGGGGCAGTTGGAGGTCTATGCCGATGAGTGCAGAACGGCGGAGTCTCACGCCTCCTTCTGCCACGAGGAGCGGTCCAGGTGGTTTGACGAAATCCGCCATCAGGGGCAAAGCTGGAAGGATTTTCCCCGGCTATCCGAACGCTTGCTCCACTTCGATCGCCTCGCGGCTTTTCTCGATCATCCGTTTTACCCCAGTGCCCGCGCCAAGAGTGGTTTTGATGAGGCGGCACTGGCGGCGTACGCGCCTGAATTTGCCCCGCGTTTCCGGTTACGGTGGCTTGCCGTCCCCGGCTCGGAAGTCACTGCGGTGGGCGAGCTCCCGGGTTGCTGGCCGGATTTCAGCGAGGTAGGGCTGGATAACCGGCTTGCTGACAGCCACCACTTGTTGCCGGTGCACCCTCATCTCTGGGACACCGCGCTGAGTGACTATCTGTCGAACACAGAAATCGGTGCCAGCGTCCTCCGTGCGCCAACGCCTGCGCTTTGGGTTCAGCCAACACTGTCGGTACGAACCCTCCAGCTTGAGGCAGCGCCGGAGGTCCACGTGAAAGTCCCTTTGACCATTCGCACACTGGGCAACCGGAACATTCGAACGGTCAAACCGAGCACGCTTTATGATGGTCATACGGTTCAGCAAATCCTGCAGGAGATAGCCGGCAAGGACCCGGTCCTTAAAGGGACCTTTTCTGTAACCGACGAATCCTCAGGCCTGCACGTTGGCGATCTGCCCTGGCTGGGCTGCATTGTACGCCGGTTTTGCGGGTTTTCTGACCAGCAGCAGATTGTGCCCGTTGCCTCCCTGTTAGCCGACAGCCCGGACGGTCGCTGCGTTGCACAGATGATGGCGGACGAGTTCAATAGTGGCAACCTGACGGAGTGGGTGCGTCAGTACGTTGCCTTAACGCTGACGGTGCACCTGCGACTGTGGCTTGTCTACGGCGTTGCACTGGAATCCAACCAGCAGAACTCCATGGTGCTGCTCACGCCGGGGCGGCCACCGCAGCTGCTTTTCAAGGACAACGACGCCCCCAGGCTGTGGCCAGACAGGCTATGCGGCCAGATGCCGTCGATGGAGTCAAAAGTCGCGCAACTCCGGGATCAACGCATCCTGGTCAATAATGAAACACCTCTGGCGCAGATGTTTACCACCATAACCCTGCAACTGAACCTGGCTGTTATCCTTGAGGGTCTGGCCGCACGGGGGCTCGGATCAAGGGGCCACTGGTATAAGGTGCTTCGTGAGGAGGTGATCAGCGTCCTCGATCAGCTTGACGAAGAGGGCGTCAATACTCAGCCAGCGCGCAAGGTGCTGCTGGAGGATCGCCAGCTTTATACCAAGTATCTTCTCAGGGCAGGCAGCCTGGAAAGCAAGTCCCGCACCGGCGCCGCTGACATCAATAAATTCTATGGCAAGCTGGCTCCAAACTTTCTCGGGCAGGAGTCATGAGCCAGTCTGTTCTGCCGGTGATCCTGCTCAGCCACTTTACCGCGGCCTTGGTGGCGCTGGGGATGCCACCATTTTTTGGGCTGATCCTGACCGACACATTTGCGGTTGAACACACCGTTTGGGTGGGCTGGTTCTATATTATCCCGACGGTTTGCACGGCGTTGGCGGCGCCGTTCTGGGGAAGAATAGCGGACCGTTTCGGCCGCCGCTGGTCGCTGCTGCGGGCCCAGATTGGTCTGGCCGTGGCCTTCGTAATCGCCGGATTGGCGCCGGGCGTGGTCACCTTTGCCATGGCACTGATGGTTCAGGGCTTTCTGGGTGGAACCTTTGCCGCATCGAGCGCATACCTTTCCACCGTTGCTCGCGGTCAAAACCTGACCCAGTCACTGAACTGGATGCAGGGCTCGGCCAGGTCGGCCATGATACTGGCGCCCATCCTTTTCGGTTTCTTCATGACCTGGGTCCCAGCCCAGCGTCTGTACCTCTATATGGCCATCCTGCCTCTTCTGTCGGCACTACTGGTATGGAAACTCGCTCCCCCGGACCCGGTTTCGGGTGGGCCTCGTGACCAGAAACATTCCCGTGAAAGGGTTTCGGCATCCGCCAGTTGGCTGCGGTTGAGATTGCTTTACTTCGGTTTCAATTTCGCGCTGGTGGCCAGTTTTCCCTACTTCATTCCCTGGACCCAGGAACGAACGGGTAGTACCGCCGCTATGGCCGGAGTTCTCTACAGCCTCCCTCATGCCATCTACCTGATTATTCTGGTCAGCCCGCTGCGACGAAGCGTGTTTTTCGGTAACCCGTGGACCTTGCCCGCGGGCCTGACACTGTTCGCACTGTCCTACGTTATTCAGGCGACGGCCGGAACAACGGCCGCCATTCTCGCCGGACGATTGGTCATGGGGCTGGGCATGACGACCTGTCTTTTTGCCCTCAACGCCGAAACCGCACGTCTCACACGAACGGAAAACGCGGGCCAAAGCTTTGGCGCCCTTGACAGCGCCGGTAAATGGGCCGGTGTCGCGGCCGGTGTACTCGCGGGTGTCGCCGCGGGTATGAGCAACCAGACCGCGCCACTCTGGCTGGGCGCCGCGGTGACCCTTCTTACCATCACCCTGAGCTCCTACCGGGCCAACACCCCCGCCATCGACCATCATGAACGCTTGAAGGAGGAATAGAGTCATGTCATTGACAGCTTCACATCATTATTTCAGGGATCAGCACTGCGACTATCAGGCGGATCAGGCCAGCATGGAGGCCCTGCTGAATTGTTATTGCCGGGATATTGCCGAGCCCTCCGGGGAGCTGTCTGTTCAGGGCGGCGAAAGGAGCCGGTCCTGGCCACAGGGGCTTCGGGTTCGCCTGGCGCTGGAGCCTGCCAGTGTGCTGCACATCGGCTTCCCTGATTCCGAAGATTCCCTGCTGGTTCTGGTTGCAGGAGGCTCACGAACGTGCAACTACCGCTACCTGTCTGCGCCATACTACAAGTCTGCGCTCAGGGGATGGCGGGTGCTGGGGCTCGAGGAACTGGGCCGGATACTGCTTCATAAAATGTCGCAGCGTTTCGAAGAGCCTTTCAACAGCGAGCTCTACCGGCAGATTCTTCTCAGCCGGAACGTCATGCGGAGCATTCTCGAATACACCCGCGTTCCCGCCGATTGGGGGCAGGGGCTGGACGCCTTCCGCTGGTCTGAGCAATCCCTGAGTTTCGGGCACCGTTACCACCCGGCACCAAAATCCAGGGAAGGGTTCGACCCGGAGGATATCCTGCAATACTCCCCGGAAATGGGCGCGGGGTTTGCCCTCTGTTACTTCGCGGTTCATCCGGGCGATCTTCGCACCCGCGGTGACATTGCCGGGCCGGCCTTCGGGTCAGACGCGAGCGTAGGGCTTGACCTGCCCGACGGATGGGTCACGATTCCTGTGCACCCCTGGCAGGCACGCTACCTCATGCGCCTGCCCATCGTCTGCAGCGCTATCCGCTCAGGGCGGATCTTACCACTGGGGCAGGCCGGCCCACGGTTCTACCCAACAGCGTCGGTTCGAACGCTTTACCAACCGGGCAGCCCCTATTTCCTGAAATTCTCAACCCATGTCCGGCTGACCAACTGCATTCGGAAAAATGCCGTCTATGAACTGGAAAGCGCCGTTGCCCTCTCTGCAGCCCTCAAGGCTCACCTTGCGCCTTCACTGGCGCGGTGGCGCGGATTCCGTCTACTGTATGAGCCAGCCTACCAGACCCTTGATTTTGCCGATCACCCCGAGCCTGACCGCCGGAGCATCGCGGAGGGTTTTGGCGTTATTCTACGGGACAACCTCGAACAGTATCTGGACGCAGGTGTAACACCCGTGCTGGCCGCCGCGCTGTTCAGCGACGACCGCTTCGGTCGCTGCCCGGCCACGGAGGCCGCCGGAACACTGGCTGCCGCCACCGGCGTCAACGAACAGGACGCCAGAATACGATGGTTTGAACAGTATCTCGCCTTACTCATCCCTCCGCTCTTTGAGTCGCTGTTCCATCTTGGTGTGGTTTTCGAACCACACCTTCAGAACGTGGTGGTTGGTATTCGGGAGGGATACCCCGTTCAGGTCTTTGTTCGTGACCTGGAGGGAACAAAACTGGTACCGGGCCGCTGGTCAGGAGGGCTGCCTGATACCCTTGATGAACAAACGCTGGCGTCCGTTCATTACAGCCAGGACAAGGCCTGGAAGCGGATCGCGTACTGTCTGTTGGTGAACCACCTGTTCCAGGCCGTGGCCTGCCTCTCCCGGGGGGAGAACCACATCGAACTCCGGTTGTGGAACGCGCTTGCCAGTGAAGTGCGCAACTGGCTCGCAGGCACCGACGATCCCTGGGCGGCCGATGTTCTGGGCAGGCTGTTGGCCGGCGAGCCCATTCCGAACAAAAGCAACCTGATGACCCGCCTTTTCAAGCGTCCGGATCGTGAGTCGCAGTACACCTGGGTACCAAACCCGCTGGCGATGACTCTGCCCCGAGCCGTAGACGGCAGGGGAGGGCAGTGCAATGCCTGAAGTACCTGTTTCCGTTCAGCGAGCCATCAAGGAACTGAAAGGCCAGGACAGTGACCCGCTGTGCGCCTACGTGTATGACCTGCCTGAGCTCCGTCACCGGGCGCAGGGCATCGTCGAGTGTTTGCCGCCCGGTTGTGAGATGTTCTATGCCGCCAAAGCGAACCCCGCCTTACCGGTGCTCGGCGCTTTGGCGCCCTTTGTACATGGCTTCGAAGTGGCGTCTGGCGGTGAGCTGGACTGGGTGCGCCGACATTTTCCAGACACGCCTGTGATTTATGGTGGTCCCGGCAAACTGGCATCTGATCTGGAAAAGGCCATCGATCAGAACGTTGAACTGATCCATGTGGAAAGCCTGCTGGAACTGCAGCGTCTGTGCGACATTGCCGGCCGCAGGCAGGCTAACCAGGACATTCTTCTGAGGATCAATCTCGAACTGGCAGACACACCCTCTACACGTCTTACCATGGGCGGTGTGCCTACTCCATTTGGCATGGAAGAAGCCTGTATACCAGACGCACTTGCGTTGCTCGGGCGGCAGGACAGAGTCAGGCTGCGCGGCTTTCACTTTCATCTGATGTCGCATCAACTGGATGAAAAACGCCACCTCGGGTTAATAACACACTATCTGGAAACCGTCCGTGCGTGGGAAGCCAGGTACGGCCTGACCATTACCGAGATAAATGTCGGGGGCGGAATCGGGATAAATTACACCCGGCCCGACCAGCAGTTTGACTGGTCGGGGTTTTGTTCCGGCCTTGATGAATTGCTTCAGGCTTACTCGGATCGTGCCTGGAAAATCCGGTTCGAGTGTGGTCGTTTCATAACCGCTCCCTGTGGTTTTTATGTTGGCGAAGTTCTGGACGTTAAGCGATGCGGCGAGGAATGGTTTGCCATCTGCAGGGGCGGCACCCACCACTTCCGGACTCCGGCGGCCCAGGCCCACGATCATCCGTTTGACATTTTGCCCACCCACGACAGGGAGGCTGCAGCCCCAGTCGTTGCCAATCATTCCGTTACCCTGGTCGGCCAGCTTTGTACTCCCAAGGATGTGTTCGCCCGCCGGGTTGATGTCGAGTCGCTCGGGGTTGGCGATCTGGTGGTATTCCGTTACGCCGGTGCCTACGCCTGGAATATTTCCCATCAGGCGTTTCTGATGCATCCCCACCCAAAAGAACATTTCATCGAGTAGTCCGGGAAGCAGATTTTGAGGAAGGAATATTCTAATTTAATTGAAATGCGAATTATTATCAGTAAAATGCGCAATCAAATTTAATAATACGTGCTGGAGAATCCAATGTCGAAGTCCGAAGTTTCAACGCCACTGCGCCGCCATCGACTGTCTGTTGCTATAGCCACGCTCCCGGTGTCGTTTCTGGCTGTTGGCTCGGCGTCCGCTTTGGCACAGGAGCAGGCTGATGCGCCCACTCAGCTACCCGGCCTCAATGTTACCGCTGACTGGCTTGGTCCACCGACCGAAGAGTCCGAGAAGACCTATACCGGGGCCCGAACGGTGGTGGAGGAAGATCAGCTCCAGGCGACCGGAGCGCTGAATCTGAACGACGCCCTGCGCCCGGTTCCGGGGCTCACGGTGCTTGATGAAACTGGCACGGGCATCCTTCCCAACATCGGTGTGCGTGGTCTGAACCCGCTGCGCAGTGAACGGCTTCAGATTCTTCTGGACGGTTACCCGATTGCCATCGGCCCCTACAGCAACGTGGGCGTGTCGCTTTTCCCGGTTACACTTCCGAGCCTGGAAGTCGTTGATATTGTCCGGGGTGGCGCCTCCGTTCACTACGGCCCCAACAACGTGGGCGGCGTGGTGAATTTCGTCACCAAACCGATTCCGGCGGAAACCTCCCAGACCCTTCGTGAGCGGGTGACCATTGCGGAAGAAACCGGCAATGTCTTTACCGATACCTATTACCGTGTTGGCGGCCGGGCGACCGACAAGCTCGACCTGCAGTTCCAGGCCAACGTCCAGCGCGGCGACGGATTTCGCGATCACTCCGATACCGAAGTGGATAACCTGATCCTGGACGCCCGCTATTACCTGAACGACCAGCATGAACTGGCCACCCAGCTGCAATACTATCGCGTCGAGGCCGAACTGCCCGGTGCCCTGACACCGCAAGCCTATGAAGAGGATCGCACCCAGAGCCAGCGCCCACATGACGGATATGAAGCGGACATGAGCCGCGCGACCTTCACCTGGACATACACGCCGGCCGATAACGTGGAATTCCAATGGCGCAACTTTGTGCACGATGCCGACCGCACCTTCTACTTCGGCCAAAACCTCAGCGGCACCGGCCACTGGGCGGACCCGGGGCTGGATTCCACCCATGTCGCGGATTCACCACGATTGTTCACCGTATTGGGCACGGAGCCACGGCTTGCTATTCGCCACGGCCGCCACGACATTACCGTGGGTGCACGATTTGTCAGCGAGGATGTGGAGTTCGACGTTAATCGCCTGGAATTTTCCTCCGGTAACCGTTCCGTGGCGCGCGACTGGCACCTGGACACCCGGGCTATGGCATTTTACATCAGTGATACTGTGTCGTTCCTGGATGACCGCCTGACGGTGACACCGGGCCTGCGCTATGAAGATGTCGACATGGACTTCCGTGACAACCTGACTGGCAACACCGAGGAAAACAACGCGGATGAGCTGTTGCCGGGCCTGACCGTAGGCTATCAGGCGTCTGATGACCTGTTTGTCTTTGCCAACAGCCAGCGCTCTCTGGTGCCGGTACAGATTGCCCAGACCACCCGTGACGGTGCAGTTGCCAATGAAACAGCGTGGAACCACGAGCTGGGCGCGCGCCTGCAGGTCACCCCCGAGCTGCTGTCTTCAGCGACCTTGTTCCGCATTGATTATGAGGATCAGATCCAATTTAACAGCTCGACCAGTCGTTTCGAGAACCTGGGAGAAACCCGCCACCAGGGGGTCGAATTGTCGAACCGCTGGGCCCTCAACAGTCAGTGGGAACTGGGCCTTGGCTATACCTTCCTCGACACCGAGCAGTTGACCGGTGACAACGAGGGCAACGAACTTCCCAACGCACCGACCCATAAAGTCAGTGCGGAGGCGCTGTACAGTTACCAGGCCTGGGACGCCAGCCTGAACTGGGTTTACGTCAGCGAAAGCTACAGCGATGCGGACAACACCGAAGAAGAAACCAGCAATGGCAGTGCCGGTGAGTTGCCGGACTACCATCTGGTCACAACCAGAGTCGGTCGCGATTTTGCGGTTGGCGGTGATCGTGTGCTGAACCTGGGCCTGGCCGTCAACAACCTGCTGGATGAGGATTACTACTTCCGGGGCGTGGACGTCAGCCCGGTCGGCCGTGTGCCCCAGCCGGGCCGAAGCTTTATTCTTGAGGCACAGCTCGACTTCTGATGGCCTGCTTACGGAACCGGATCGCAAAGATCCTGCTCGTTGTGTTGCTATCGCCTGCGTCAGGATGGGCGCAAGACGAGAATATCCGGTTGACGGATGACCGCGGGGAAACCCTGCGGTTGTCCGCACCGGCGGTCCGGCCCGCTGC
Organism: uncultured Marinobacter sp.; assembly: GCA_913057975.1. Taxonomy (GTDB): domain Bacteria; phylum Pseudomonadota; class Gammaproteobacteria; order Pseudomonadales; family Oleiphilaceae; genus Marinobacter. The sequence continues at coordinate 15,236 of CAJXOQ010000010.1, read as the reverse complement.
GATTTCGACCTTTGGGGCCGATGTCGCACTGGCGCTGGATACACCGCCGGTTGCGGTCACCGACTACGGACTTCAGGGCGTGCCCGACTACCTGGCGTCACGGTTAGATGGGGTGACGGGGCTCGGCCCCCGACATCAGCCCAACCTGGAGGTACTGTCGTCGGTCCGGCCGGATCTTGTCATCGCCATTCGCCGTTATACCGAGAAAGACGGTGACCAGATTGAAGCCATCGCCCCGATGCTGGCCCTGGACCTGATCACGGTCCAGGACAGCTTGCGGGGCTTAGAGTTGGCGGGGCAGGCACTGGGTGCACCGGCGAAAGCCAGCGCACTCAACACCCGCTTTCGTGATCGCGTTCAATTACTCGCGGACCGCAACAAACCAGAGCCTGCCGAGACGGTGGCGCTGCTGACCAGCGGTAGTGAAACTCCCTTCGTCTATTACGACCATTTTCTGCCGACGGCGCTGCTGGAGCGTCTGGGCTTCGACAATGTCGGGGGCCAGCCGCCGAATCCTGACAGCGGCATCCCACTGGGCTACCGGATCAGTCTTGAAGCCTTGCTGGAACTTAACCCGGATACCATTCTGCTGTTGCCCACCAGTCGTCAGCGCGCGTTCACGATGAACCCCATCTGGCCCTATCTCAAGGCCGTGCGCACGGGCCAGGTCTACGAAGTACCGCACTATTGGAAAGAAGGGGCCGGTCCGATTGCCCGTGAGCGCATCCTGGATGACATACAGCGCCTGCTGCTGACATCGGAACCCGACAAATGACGGGTTCCGACTCAGCCATACGCCCGATGGGCCTCTACGGGGCAACGGTATTTCTCCTCGTGCTGCTGTTCTTCGTTGGCCTGATGGCGGGCTCCCGATGGGTGTCGCCGACCTTGTTGCTGTCAGCCATCGACGGCAGCAGCGACCTGCTGACGCGCATCACCGTGCTGGAACTGCGGCTGCCGCGCAACCTGCTCGGTATTCTCGGTGGTGCGGCCCTCGGAGTTGCGGGTGCCGTGATGCAGGGCGTTACGCGGAATTCGCTGGCCTCCCCCGGACTTACCGGCGTGATTGCCTCTGCTGCCCTGGCGGTGGTGTCGCTTCGAACCCTGAGTTCGCCGGGCGCAATGTGGCTGCCGCTGATGGCCCTTGCCGGTGGGCTGCTCGGTGGTGCTTTGACGTTTGCCATCGCTGGCCGCCGTCAGCTTCAGCCCGAGCGTGTGGTACTCGCCGGCATCGCCGTCACGTCACTGGCTACTGCACTCACCACGGGCCTTCTGCTGGTGTCCGGGGCGGAGGCGGCGGAATTGTATTACTGGCTGGCGGGCAGCCTGATGGGGCGGGGCTGGCTTCAGCTTCAAATGGTGCTGCCCTGGCTGCTGCTTCCGCTCGGTGCCCTGGTTGTGATGCAGAGACCCTTCCGCTTACTGCAACTTGATGATGATCTGGCGCTGGCCATGGGACTGTCGGTCGGCCGCTGGCGACTGATTTTTTTGCTGCTGGCCCTACTGCTGGCCGCCGCGCTGGTCGCTTTCACCGGCCCGATCGTGTTTATCGGACTGGTGGCGCCGCACATTGCCAGGCGGCTGGCCGGCAACCAGATCCAGCACTGGCTGCCCCTGAGTGCTCTGTTTGGAGGGCTGTTGTTGCTGGCGGCGGATATCCTGGCACGGCAACTGGCCTTTCCCCAGGAGCTACCCGTCGGTATGCTGACGGCCCTTATCGGGGCCCCCTGGCTGATCTATCTGCTTAACTCGCGAACCTCACCCCGGAGCGCATAACGTGACCCATCCGGCTACGACACCGCCTCGGGCAGGCCGCCGTGGCATGCGAATTCCAGGCGCCGGCCCCGTTGCCCGGCTGCTTCTGGCTGGCGGGCTCAGCCTGGTTGTTGTCATCGTCGCGGGCGTCCAGCTGGGGGCGGTGGACCTGACGTGGTCCCAGGTGTGGGCCGGGTTGACCGGCGACAGCACTCAACACGTGCAGCGAGTGGTCTTCGAATTACGGTTGCCCCGTACCCTGACCGGCGCCCTGATTGGTATTCATTTTGCCCTGTCAGGGTGGCTGTTACAGTTGCTTAGCCGCAATCCGTTGGCAGAAGCCGGCATTCTCGGCATCTCCGCCGGCGCCAGCCTGGTGGCGGTCGTCGCTTTTATTATCGGAGACTGGTTGGTGTCCAGTGCCGATCCCTACAACAATACGTCGTTTGCCCTTCAGTATTTGCCCCTGTTTGCCATGGCAGGCGGGCTGGTAACAGCGCTTGCGGTGTACTTCCTGGGCATGCGGCATGGCCAGCTGTCGCCGGTCAAAATGACGCTGACCGGTGCGGTCATTGCCGGTATGTTGCATGCACTGACCACCGGTGCGCTGGCATTCTGGGGCCACGCCCATACTGAACTGGTTGCCCAGTGGCTGGCTGGCTCACTTTACGGCGCCGAATGGCAGCACCTCCGCACGTTGCTGCCATGGACGCTTATTGGTCTGGTCGGTGTCGGCCTGCTAGTGCGTCCCCTGGAAGTCATGCAGCTTGACGATCAACACGTTCGCACCCTGGGCCTGGGGCTGAACCGCTGGCGCGCCTTTGCCCTGCTGATTGCTACCCTGCTGGCGGCCAGTGCCGTGGGCGTGGTGGGGCCGGTTGGCTTCATTGGTTTGCTGATCCCCCACATCAGCCGACGGCTGGCGGGGGCCAACCTTCCGGTCCAGTTGGTGTTGTGTGTACTATTGGGAGCGGTGCTGGCGGTATTGGCGGATTTACTCGGCCGGACGCTGTTTACACCCTACGAAGTGCCCGTGGGTGTGGTTTCCGCCGTCCTTGGTGTACCGTTCTTTCTTTATCTGTTATCGCGACAACCCTGAGGCCGGGATTCTCCATGTTACGAACCGAGCAGCTCTCTCTTGCCTATGGCTCCAAACCGGTCGTGGACAACGTCTCGCTGGCCATTCCCGAGGGTGGGATTACCTGCCTGCTGGGCCCCAACGGTTCTGGTAAAAGTACTTTGCTGAAAAGCTTTGCGGGCCTGTTGCCGGCCCGGTCCGGTCAGGTCTACCTGGACGACCAGCCGGTTGACCAATGGCACCGGGGCAAACTGGCCCTCAGGCTCGCCATGCTGCCCCAGAAACCGATCGTTCCCGATGGCATTCGGGTTCAGGATCTGGTGGCTCTGGGTCGTTTCCCACACCGCAAATGGTGGCAGCGCAACCTCACCACCGACGACAACGCAACCCTCGATGCCATGGCAATGACGGGGGTCTCGGATTTGGCGGAGCGACCGGTAGAAGCGCTGTCCGGAGGACAACAGCAGCGGGTATGGATCGCCATGGCCCTGGCCCAGGAAACCGACATTCTGCTGCTGGACGAACCCACCACGTTTCTGGACTGGGGCTACCAGCTGGAAGTACTGGAATTGCTGTCCAAGCTGAATCGGGAACACGGGCTGACGGTGGTGATGTCATTGCATGACCTGAACCAGGCCGCACAATTTGCCGACCGGATTGCGGTTCTGGCGGACGGCCGGCTCGAAACCATCGGCAGCCCCGGAGAGGTTATTACCGAGCCCCTGATCAACCGGGTCTTTCGGGTGCATACACACGTCACAACGGGGCGGGACGGCCGACCATTCTGTTCCGGATTTGCCGAGTCTTTCCGGGACAGCGGGACACCGAACCATCACGGTCTGATCCACGGGATGGCTGAGCATCAGACCACTTAATCCGGCTGCCACCTCCCGACCCGGTTGTCGGCAAAATTCACGCTCCACACTGCTCCATCATGGCAAACGGCAACTGCCATCGCCGTGTGGCCGGGGTTCTCCGGCTCGCTGCCAAATGCGGTGAGGTAACCCCCATCCGCCGCGAACTTCTGTATACGATCATTATAGAAATCCGCCACAAAGACATTGCCTTCGGGGCCAATCGCGATGGACGTCGCGGTGGTGAACCAGCCCTTGAAAGGCCCGTAAAGGCCCAGGGCAAACGGCCCTCCCCACTTGTGCAGGAAATCGCCGCCGGCGTCAAAAACCTGGACACGATTTCCGTAGCCATCGGCCACGTAGAGAGCCCCATCCTTTCCCAGCGCCACGTCGGTGGGATAGGTAAACTCGCCGGCACTCCTGCCAGTCTTCCCGGTTGTTCCCCACTGTTTGACGAATGAGCCATCCGCGTTTAAATGTTGCACACGGTGATTGTAAAAGTCCGCCACAAACAGATCACCGTCATTGGCCACTGCAACACCTCCGGGCGCGTTAAACTGGCCAGGCCCCTTGCCGGGGCTGCCAATGATCCTCAGCGGCTCGCCAGTCAGGCTGAACACCTGAATCCGGTCGTTCATGTACTCCGGCACGTAAAGTTTGTCGTTGTGAATGGTCAGGTTCATGGGGCGCCCGAGCTCACCGATCCCATCGCCGGGTGCACCGAATTCACGCCTGAATTGCCCCTGGTGATCGAAAACCTGGATACGCCCGTTGCGGGCATCGGAGATGAAAACCTCGGTGTCTGTTACCGCAATCCCGGTGGGATCATTGAATTGCCCTGGACCACTGCCTTTTTCGCCCCAGGCAAGCGTCAGCGAGTAGGGCGGTTCCTGGTTCCAGTTGATGGCTCCGCCCGCGCAGCCAAGCAGGGTGAGTGCTGCCACCAGCCCGAGCGTACTGTAGGTGAGCCATTTACCAACGTTTCTCATGATGCCCTCAACCCCTAGAAATTGCGGCGAAAGCCAACGCGTACAATGTAATCGTCCTGAATGGCATCACCATTGGGATCTTCGGCCACCGGCAGTTGTACCGTGCCCTCGACGACCCAACGCCGGGTGATGTATTGCAAACCGGGCGCCAGCAGCCATTGGGTACCACCGGAATTGGCATCGGTACCACTGCCGATCTCGTTGCGCTCGCGGTGAATGAGATTGGATTCGAGCAGGGCGTAGGTAAAGCCTGGAGTGCCGGATACACCTTCCAGGCTGAGTGGCCAGATCCGGTATTGCAGTGAGGCGTCGAGACGGGTCTCGTCGCCGTGGGCGAAGCCTTCGTGGCGCCCGTTTTCGCGGTAGAGCAACTGCGCGTCCATCTGGTACTGCAAAGTCTGATAGGTGGCCACCACGCCGCCAAACCCATCCCAGGCTCCGTCACCAACCTGCAATGGGCGTGGCAGTTCGCCGAAACGATCGCGGTCGTCACTGTCGCCGGTTGGTGCGGTGAGCCCGAAAATCGGCGCGACCCGGAAGGTGCCGCCGGTGAAGTCGTCCTGGTAAACCGTGTAACGCCCGAACAACGAGACGTCGCCGATGCCGCCGGTATCGCGCTCAATCCGGCCCATGGGCGTGGTGACGTCCAGTGTCTTGTTGAAAAAGTAAGGGACAACGCCGAACACCGCCAGCTTCGAGGTTATGCCATAACCCAGGACACTGCCCAGAGCCTGGACCGAGACCTCTCGATCCATGGGCCCATCATCGGAACGCTCTCGTAAGACCAGTTGCTCCCGCCAGATGGTTTCACCCTGGGGCACGGGCAGAGCCGTGTTGAAGGTGTTGGGTGCGGCTTGTGCCGAGGGCACACCGGTCAGTACCAGAGCACCGACCAGCAGGGACAAGCCTATTGACTGGTTGTTATTTCGCATCACTGCCTCCTGTTTCACCTTCGGCCTCTGAGTATGAGCGCAGCGTGAAGCCGGCCTCTTCAACAGCCTGACGTGCCCGCTCCTCAGAGAAAGGCTTGCCCTCCTGAAGGGTGACACGCACCGTACTTTTTCCGATGTCCACCTCCACGCCGGTGACGCCATCCACTTTATTCAGACGTTTCTCGATGCCATAGGCACAGAAGGGACAGGCCAGGCCGTCCACGCCCAATACGTAGCTTTTGTCGGCGGCCAGCGCGGCAACGCTGAACACCAACGCCGCTAACATCAGGAACCATTTTTTAAACATGACGAATCCTCTTTTCAGGGGGTAGCTTACAAACGAGTTGGTCAATTATTCACGCTCGCGACCGTATCGAAAAACAATGCCGGGCGTTGCCACAATGAATTAATGAAAATGGCTGTCACGCTGGCTGCCATGGCCACCATCGCCCAGACCGGGTAAATCAGCCCCGTACTGGCCAGCGGAATGCCGATACCGTTGAACAAAAAGGCCAGGCTGACGTTCTGGAGCATTTTGCGATAGCCCCAACGGCTGATGTCTATTGCCGTCACCACGGCGTCCACCCGGCTGTTGAGGATGATAATGTCGGCGGCGTCAATGGCGATGTCCGTGCCGCCACCCATGGCAATACCCACATCCGCCTGCATCAGGGCGGGGGCGTCATTGATGCCGTCGCCGACCATGGCGACCCGCTGGCTTTGCTGCATGGTTCGCAGCCGGTCCGCTTTCTGTTCAGGCAGCACGCCAGCATGCACCTCATCAATACCGGCCTGTTGCGCGATGTGGCGGGCAGTGCGTTCGTTATCGCCCGTCAACAGGGCGGTGCGGATGCCCATCGACTGCAAGCTGGCTATGGTGCCGGCGGCATCGGGTCGCAGAGCGTCACCGAGTGCGATGGTGCCCAACAAAGTGCCATCGCGGGCCACCACGATTACCGTACGGCCCTGGGCCTCGTCCGCTTCCACTGCATCGGCAACGGATGTCATTTCCACGCCAGCCGCTTCGGCAAAACGCGGGCTGCCCACCAGTACCTGCTTGCCATTCACCTGCGCGGTGACACCACGACCGGATTCGGCCTGAAAATCGGCGATCTCGGGGAAGTCCACATTTCTTTCAAGTGCCGCTTCAACGACGGCCCGCCCCAGCGGGTGCTCCGAGACCGCCTCCACGGCTGCAGCCAGCGCCAGCAGCGCATCGTCGTTGCCATCCACACTGTACAGAGAGCGTACAGCGGGACGGCCCTCGGTGAGAGTGCCGGTCTTGTCGAACACCACCTTGTTCACTTTGCGCAGGGCCTGAAAAGCCTCGCCGGTGCGCATCAGTACGCCCTTGTCCGCAGCTTCTCCTGCGCCACGTACGATGGATAGGGGTGCTGAGATGCCCACGGCGCAGGGATAACCCATGACCAGCACTGTCAGGGCGGCAAAAACGGCTCGTTCGAGGGCCGGCTCGCCGCCAATCAGTACAGGGCCGACCGACCAGAAGCCAAAGGCGAGCGCCGATATGATCAGCACGGCCGGCGTATAGATCCGCAGCACGCGATCCACCAGGTGCAGCAATCCCGGCTTGAGTGCACGCGCATCCTCAATGCTGCTGATCACTTGCTGGAGAAAGCTTTCGCTGCCGATGGCCGTTACCTGCAGAAGAAGGGTGCCGGAGCCGTTGATGGCGCCGCCCACGACGGTATCGCCAGTGGTTTTCTCCACCGGTAGCGGCTCGCCCGTGATCAGGGACTCGTCCACGGCCGAACCGCCTTCAACCACCTCGCCGTCCAGGGGAATGCGTTCTCCGGGCCTAATACGTACCCGCATACCAACCTCAACCTGGTCTGCGAGCATGTCACGCTCACCGTCCTCGGTGACGACGCGCGCCGTCTCCGGCTGCAGGTCCAGCAACCGCTTGACCGATTGCGAGCTGCGGGTCTTGACGATCAGCGACAGCCATTCGGAGAACAGATGATAGGTCAGTACCATGACGGAGACGGCGAAAAACGCCGCCGTGGGATAACCTTCGGGCGATACGATCAGGCCGATGGCGCCCCCGGTCAGCCCTGCGAAGGCACCGATTTCCACCAGTACGTGCTGGTTGAGGATGCCACGGCGTAACGCCTGAAAGGCCATGTTCAACATTTGCCGTGCCACGCCAAACACCATACCCAGTGCCAGCGCACCGACGGCCAATGGCTCATGGCCGCCCAAAACGCCGGCGGTGCGTAGCGCAAGGAAGGCCAGTCCGCCAGCCGCCAACAAGGCCGTGCCCGTGAGCGCGGCTGACCTACCCTGGCCGCGCAGCACCGCGAAGCCGAACAGAACCAGGCTGACGTACACCAGCGCGGAAAGCCCGAAGGTCCAGGCCGAGGTAAAATCCACGATCAGTCCGACCGCTGCCAGGCTCATGGCCAGGGCGACGACAAACCGATTGCGTTCAATCGCCAGCGCTTGCTCCTGGCGTTCGAACGGTTCCACCTTGCGCGGGTCGCTCAGGGTGTAGCCGATCTGCTGCAAGGTACCCATCAGAACCTCGGCGCTGTTCTCCCGAGAGTCGAACTCCACCAGCGCCTGCTCGTGAGTCAGACTCACCGCAACCCGACGCACGCCGGATTTCTTGCCCAGCGCGCTTTCAATCGTGCCGGTACACAGCGAGCAGTGCAGTCCACCGATATGGGCCTTGACCCGTTGAATGTCGGGGTCCGCCGTGGATTCCAGACTCCAGGGCTGGGTATCGTCGTCAGCGGTTGTCACTGCCGTGTTCATGATGCGTCCCCTTGATGAAATGAGGTCATGTTTCAAGGGTAGGCCCCGTACCAAGATACGGAGTCAAGTGATTGAGGAATATCAAACAGGTCAAACAGGGAAAGCTGTCAAAACAGGGAGGATGTACTTGGTCTTAAGGCCTAAGCCAGCGCCAGCCAAAAGGTCCAGAGGCCCAGCACGACCATTATGGCACCGGTCCATCGTGGCATGCGTCCCGCGAGCCGCGTGAGGTGTTCAAGCCAGCGACGGCCGCGGGCGGTAAAAACAATGAATAGCAGTGGGGCTGAAAACGCCAGTCCAAACACCATCAGGGTCGAAGCGCCGAAGATAACAGCGCCATCCGTTGCACCCCGGGCGGCGGCATCGCCGAGCAGCACCGCAAGCAAGGGAGCCGCACAGGCCGGCACGTTCAAGCCAAACACCACGCCTAACGCGGGACCGCCAGGGATGCGGGTGATGCGTGGCAGAAAACGGTTCACCAGCGCAATAAACCAGGATGTACCACCGCCCAGGTACAGCAGCCCGACCAACACATAGAGACTCCCGAGCAAAGCCCACAGGCCTTGCTGCAGCCCGGTGAAGGCGGTTCCAACGAAGACGGCAATCACGCCAAGCAAGGCCATCAAAGAGGCCCGCGTCAGGGCAAAAAGCAGTGTGTGAGCAATCTTCATCCGCTGTGATAAACCCTTGAGGTAACGGATGAACAATAAGTGACTGCCTACGGAACAGGGCTCAATAAAGGCCAGTAGCCCGAGGCCGGCGGCCAGAGGCAAAGCAACTGAAAATTCCAAGGGGCTACTCGGTCGTCTTCATAATGTTTGCAGAATAGCCCGCACTGCGCACGGCCTCTGCAAGTTGCTCGTCCGAAATCATCGATTCGTCAACCGCCACCCGGGCTTCTCCGCTTTCATGGGAAACGGAGCATCCCTTCACGCCTGTTTGCTGTTCGAGAACATGGCGGACAATTTCCTCGCACCCGTTGCAATGCATGCCACCGATTGAAAGCCTGATTGTCTGCATGTCTATCTCCTCACTTATTGTCAGCCTGCTGTCAGGCCCCGCACTCTGCTCCAGCGCATCAAATATGGAACAGCACTGCAACGGACCTTGACCGGGACAACGGTCCACAAGTGCCGCAAGTCCCTGGCGGATTTGTCGTAACTGGTCAATCTTCTGGTCAACATCGTTCAGCTTTGCCAGCGCCCGTTGCCGCACATTACTAGCATCAGCGCGGGGGCCGTCTGCATCTCGCAGCTCAAGCAGCTCGGCGATCTCTTTCAGCGAAAAACCCAGTTCTTGCGCGCGGCGAATAAAATGGAGCCGCCTTACCGTGGCGTCCGAGTAAATCCGATAGCCACCTTCCCTGGGACGTGGCGGCTGTTCAATGAGCTTGCGGCGTTCGTAAAAACGAATCGTCTCGACACCAACACCCACCACGTCAGCCACTTTGCCAATGGTCATGTCAGTCATGGCGGCATCCTCACCTCACGAATTCTCAGCTCACATTAGTGCCCGTACCACGGTACGGGGTCAAGAGTGCTGAACTTTCTATAGGAGTGCAGGGCTTGACTCCGTAGCCGACTACGGAAGTATTTTGAAGATAGTCAGCAAAGTCGTGAAAGGAACCGTCGTAATGTCAGAGTTGAAACCAGAGCCCAAATCCGGTCGCGGGTCGTTAATCGCAGGCGGGGTCGCAGCAGTGCTCGCATCGGCCTGCTGTCTTGGCCCCCTGGTTCTGATCACCCTTGGTGTTTCCGGTGCCTGGATCGGTAACCTTGCCGCTCTGGAGCCCTACCGGCCGTGGTTCATTGGTGCTGCTCTGGTGGCGATGGTCTTTGCCTGGCGTCGGATATACCGGCCTGCACAGGATTGCCAGCCGGGCGAAGTCTGCGCAGTACCGCAAGTGCGCACCGCTTACAAGATCACCTTCTGGATCGTCGCGCTGCTCATACTGACCGCGTTGGCGTTCCCTTTCGTTTTACCGCTATTTTACTGAAAGGTAATGCACCATGAGAAAGTCTCTGATCACTGCCGTACTGTTCACGCTGTTCAGCCTGCCTGCCTTGGGGGTGCAAAAAACCGTGACCTTGTCGATTCCCGGAATGACTTGTTCGGCTTGCCCGATCACCGTCAAAGCCGCTCTCAAGAGGGTTGAATGGGTGAGTTCTGTCCAGGTCCGCTATGAGGAGCGTGATGCAACGGTTACTTTCGATGATGAGAAAACCTCCGTTGAAGCATTAACTCAGGCCACGACCAACGCGGGCTACCCGTCCACACTGAAACAGACTGGGGCGAAACAGGAGTAGTCATGAGAAATCCCAAGACCCTGTTGCGAGCGAGTGCTATTGGCACTGTCGTGGTCGCGCTGTGCTGCTTCACGCCGATTCTGGTGGTTTTACTCGGATCCGTCGGTCTTGCAGCGCTGACCGGCTACCTGGATTACGTGCTGTTGCCCGCGCTCGCCATTTTTATCGGCCTGACTTGCTATGCCCTATGGCGCAAAAAGCAATACGACGCTTGCTGCGATAGCCCATCTACCAAGGAGTCACATGAATGAGTAACGACAACCTGCATATTGCTGTGATTGGCAGTGGCGGCAGTGCCATGGCCGCCGCTTTGAAATCGGCGGAACGCGGAGCCCGGGTAACGCTGATCGAGCGTGGCACCATCGGTGGCACCTGCGTTAATGTCGGCTGTGTACCCTCGAAAATCATGATCCGCGCCGCTCACGTGGCCCATCTGCGCCGCACCAGTCCGTTCGACGAGGGCATTGCGGCGGTCGAGCCTTATATTGACCGGCCCCGGTTGCTGGCCCAGCAACAGGCCCGGGTCGATGAGCTTCGTCACGCGAAGTATGAGGGGATTCTCGAAGACAATCCGGCGATCACTGTCCTGCAGGGTGAGGCTCGGTTTATCGATGCCAATACATTGCAGGTTACCGGAGCTGACGGCACGGAAAGCGAAGTATGCTTTGACAGAGCGTTCATTGGTACCGGCGCGCGGCCAACCATTCCTCCGGTTCCGGGCCTGTCCGATACGCCGTACTGGACGTCCACCACGGCACTGGCCAGCGACATCATTCCAGATCGACTGACTGTCATCGGGGCGTCCGTCGTGGCAGTGGAGCTGGCACAGGCGTTTGCCCGGCTGGGCAGCGAGGTTACCATCCTGGCGCGTAGCCGGCTGGTTTCCCGTGAAGACCCGGCTGTTGGCGAGGCCATTGAAACCGCGTTCCAGGCCGAGGGTGTCAAGGTTCTGAATAACACGCAGGCGAGCCAGATCAGCTATACCAATGAGGAGTTCGTTCTCGCCACGAATGCGGGGGAGCTGCGGGCCGATCGGCTGCTGGTGGCCGTGGGACGTACACCGAACACAGACAGGCTGAACCTGGAGGCTATCGGCGTCGAGACTGCCCGCAGGGCGATTTTAGTCGATGACTGTCTGCGTACCACCGTGCCCGACATCTATGCTGCTGGGGACTGCACCGACCAGCCGCAGTTTGTCTATGTGGCGGCCGCGGGCGGCAGTCGGGCAGCGGTCAATATGACCGGTGGTGATGCGCGGCTCGATCTCAGCGCCATGCCCGAAGTGGTCTTTACCGATCCGCAGATTGCGACCGTCGGTTTGTCTGAAGCCGACGCTGAGGCAAGAGGCTTCGTCACTGACAGCCGCACCCTGACCCTCGACAACGTGCCAAGGGCACTGGTCAACTTTGATACCGGGGGCTTCATCAAAATGGTCGCGGAACGTGAAAGCGGGCGGTTACTGGGTGTGCAATCCGTGGCGGGTGAGGCCGGCGAACTGATCCAGACTGCGGTGATGGCGCTACGTGCGCGCATGACCGTCAACGAGATTGCCGATGAGCTGTTCCCGTACCTGACGATGGTAGAAGGTTTGAAGCTGTGCGCTCAAACCTTTACCAAGGATGTCAAACAACTATCCTGCTGTGCAGGATAAGGCAAGGCAGCCCATGGTTTGCATGGGCAAATGCTCTATTAGTGACCTTGTTTGATGAAGTAAACTAATGCCGTAGTCAACTACGGAGTAAGTCCGCATGGTGAATAAAGTGAATCCACTGACCATCGGTGGGCTGGCCAAGGCGACCGGTGTCCATGTCGAGACCATTCGCTATTACCAGCGGCGGGGTCTGTTATCGGAACCCCAGCGTCCTCCCGGTGGGATCAGACGCTATGGTTCTGCCGATATAGATCGATTGACGTTCGTGAAATCGGGGCAGAATCTAGGCTTCAGTCTCGACGAGATTATTGACCTGCTTCGACTGGAAGATGGCGCTCACTGCCAGGAAGCCAGTGTCCTGGCCGAGCATAAACTGCAGTCCGTGCGTGAAAAGATTAAAAAACTGGAGAGGATTGAAAATGTTCTGAGCGATATGGTCGCTCGATGTCATGAGCAAAAAGGGGACATCGCGTGCCCTCTCATTGCGTCATTGCACACCGGAATCAGCAAAGCCTCAGAGGTGTGAGGGACATCGTTATTGCGATTCTAGGAGCAGGGCACCTTCACGTTCTGAAAAAAATTAGCCGAGCTCCCAGCACAGGAAATGTGGATAGCGTACTCGCTTGCGTAGAGCTCAGAGCCAGAATGGCGGCAAGTGCTAATTCAATGTCGTGATCGGACAATTGCCAGAAACGGTTTCTCTATAGAGTTATCGGGTGTGTCCGCACACCCCTTTCTTGGCCTGCCAAAGCGGCGGCTCTTGCCACTGTTCCACAGTGGCTTTTTTTTGTCTGAGATTCAGTGATTCAACGCTTTTCCTGAACCAGGGCCAGACTAAAGAGGGCATACCTGATGGTGCCCACTGTAAAAAGTTTGACGTCAAATGGTAAAGAATTCAGGACGTCTCTGAGACAGTATTGAGTCTGTTCCAAAAACAAACAGAACAGGAGAGTTCCAATGATTCCCGAATCCGTTAAAGATCATGGTTCACTGATAACCCTGGGCGCCGATGCGCCAATCTATAAAGACATACTGGTACCCGGTGTTGATGTCCAGCCACAGTTTCTTGATGCCAATAATGGTACCTGGGTGCTCAGGGTCTGGTTTCACCCTGGCGTGCGTTTGCCGACGCATTATCATACCGGCACTGTGCATCTGTGGACTCTGTCTGGGAAATGGTTCTACGCAGAGCATCAGGATCAGCCTCAGACTGCCGGCTGCTATCTTTACGAGCCCGGCAGCAGCGTCCATTCGTTCATTGTGCCGGAAGACAACACTGAATTGACAGAAACCATCATGCTTGTCCAGGGTGCCAACATCAATTTTGATGAAGATGGCAACTACCTCAGCACCATGGACGCAAACTCGATCATTGCCATGATCGAAGAAGCGATTAGAGAGCGTGGCCTGGAACCGTCGATTTACGTGAAAGCTGGCTTTCCAAATTTCGCAAAGAATGTGAAGGATTAACTCCTAATTCCTGGGCCTGCGATGCAGGCCCTATTTGTTTGTGAGTGTTCAATTATGGAACCTGTAGAGATGCCTGTCGGCAAGGATGGGCAGAAGCCTGCCCGTCCGAAAAAAGTATTCATCACCGGCGCTAACGGTTTTATCGGCCGCTCGTTGCTTGAACGGTATCAGCAACAGGGCTGCGAAGTTCGCGGTATGGATTTGCAGGCGGACCCTTCGGCAAACGTAGTCGCGGGTGATCTGACCAAACCGGAATCCTGGCAGGCCCATGCCGAAGGCTGCGATCTGTTTATCAACACCGCCGCCGTTGTTTCCTTGGCGGCTGAATGGGAAACCTATCGCACCATTTCTGTTGAGGGTGTTCGCTGCGCTTTGAGTGCAGCCATTGCCGGTGGCGCAAAGCGATTTGTCCATTTCTCATCGATTGCAGCCATGGGGCCTGACTATGAACCTGGCGCCGATGAAACTGCCCCGATAACCATTGGCGATACCTACCTATACGGTGTTGCCAAGGGTGCATCTGAGCATGCAGTGCTAGCGGCCCACGCCAGCGGCGAGATCAACTGCACCATTATCCGCCCCGGTGATGTGTACGGCCCGGGTTCACGAGCCTGGCTGCTTGAGCCATTGAAAATGGCTAAGGCAGGACAGTTGATTCTGCCCAACCGGGGTAAAGGTATCTTCACGCCGGTGTATATCGATGATCTTCTGGACGGCACTATGCTGGCCGCAGGTCTGAAGGAAGGCAGCGGTCAGATTTTCATTCTATGGGGCGGTGAACCTGTGCCATGCCGCACGTTCTTCGGTTATCACTGGCGCTGGGCCGGGCAGAAGGGCAATCCGCCCAGCATTCCTCTGTTCGCTGCTCTGAAGCTCACTCGCGGGATCTTGATGATCAATCGCAAGTTGAAACGCAAGGGCGAGGTTACGCCGGACACCATGCTCATGTTTGCCAGAAAGGGCGGGTTTTCCCTGAAAAAAGCCAGCGAACGACTGGGCTTTGAGCCGAAAATCGCGCTTGAAGAGGGTATGCAATGCTCTGAAACCTGGCTACGGGAGCGCGGTGACATCGACTGATGGCCTCGGCACTGGTGCAGCCCTGCCGCGACGAACGAAATAGCCTGAAAAAGCCCGGTTATCTGATGATAACCGGGCTTTTTTGTGTGCGGGCGTCACCGCACGACGGCAAACGATTAATCATTGGCCTTCGAGAAAATCTCGGTAACCGTTTTAAGTGACGGATCGTTCTGCCAATCGTAGATCGGGTCAAACAGCCCGAATAATTCCAGGCCCTTTCCGTCGACAGACAGCTTGCCCTGTTTAGCCAGGGTAGCCGGGGCTGCGAGGTTGTTGAACAGCAACGCCCAGGTGTCCGGTGTCATGGAAAGCGTTGCGTCCGGGCTGGCATCAACCATCTGTTCCGGTG
>CAJXOQ010000009.1 GCA_913057975.1 uncultured Marinobacter sp. | reverse complement strand
GTATAAGAGACAGAGCATGGAGTAATCGCAAAGCTCCCCCAGAATGCGGGCATCCGGCGAGTCGCTGATAGGCGAAGTATCCAACACTATGAAGCGGTCTGGATAGCGCCGCCGAATTGCCTGCAGGAACTGCTTCATACGGAATGAGGTAAAGAATTCCCCTGGTGTTTCGCGTTGACTGCCGGCGGGAATAAGTCGCAGGCGCGGGATGCCTGTGGGATAGATAATCCGACCGATGTCGTAGTCTGAGTCTTCCAGGAAGTCTGTCAGGCCGGTTTCGGCGGCCAGGTCAAGCTGGGAATGCAGCGTGGGATTGCGCAAATTACAGTCAATTATCAGTGCCGTTTTCGACTGGTCAAACGCAAACGCAGCTGCCAGGTTGAGCGCCATAAACGACGTTCCCGCGCCTTCACACGCGCCACTGACGACCATGGTAAAGTTGTTACCGCCTGACACCTCCAGCAGTTTCGTGCGCAGGTGGCGGAACCGGTTAACCAGCGCCCGGTTCTGGGATTCCGGATAGATGATGCGCCGCTCGTCCATGTCGTCGCGGGTGAGCCGGCGAGGCTCCTGCATCTTGACGATCTGTTTGCTGATAACATACCGATCAACAGCGCCGGGGCCCAACTCGAGCGAGCTGGGCACCAACATACGAGAGTCCTCCCATTGGGAAAAGCCGCTCTTGCGATCACCATCGGAAGCCCTGTCCTGTTTCTCAAGATCGCCGGCTCGCTCTCTTCCGTTTACGTCGATCCCATGTGAGGTTTTGTCATGAGGGCGGATATCCGCTTCCATTTCTTCCCTTTCCCTGTCCTGTTTTTGCTCTGTCATCAAATGACTCCCATCAACGCTGCACCGACAACACCGCCATAGGCAGCAACAACCAGCACAGCGCATACAGAGACTGAAATGGTTAACCAGCGATCTGTGCGTTTCTCATAGGGTGTTCTTACATTGGGAATTTCAGCCAGTACGGGCAAACCAATACCGTCTTCAAGCTGTTTACGGGCCCTTACCCGAGGGTCAATCTGCAACACGCCAGCTGCCAGACCAAACGGAGCCAGGGCTCCGAGAATCAGGCCTGCGGACGCAAATAGCTGGAATTGTGGGCCGGACGGCTCCCTCGGATATTGGGCGGTTTCATTGATGCGGAAATTGAGGCCCTGGCCTTCGATGTCCAGATGCATGGAGACCCGAGCTTTTTCACGGCGCTTGAGCAAATCGTTGTAAATCTGTTCATTCACTTCCATGTCCCGGGTAAGCTCGGAGTACTGAGCCTTGTTTTCCTGGATACGCTCCATGCGTTTTTCCTGCTCCGCAATCAGGCTCTGAAGCGAGTTGATACGCGACTCCTGAGTGCGGATATCTGCACGGGTTTTGGCGACCTCTGAGCTGATATCCTGATACAGAGGATTGACCAACTGGTCGCCTTCTGTGGTGACCTGATCCAATGTACCACTCTGAGCAGCCCTGTTCCGTTGTCTTTTCAGTTCAGCAATCTGTTCCTTCAGGGCAATGATGTCCGGATAGGTATCGTGATATCGCAATCGTAAGTCATCGAGCTGAATTTCTTTCTCTCTGATTCGACGGGAATAGGCGTCAGCCGTGCGGCCCTGACTGAGCATTGGCTCCACTTTCTGAAGCTCAGACTCCAGCGAATCGGCCCGCGCCACCAACTCGGAGCGCTCCAACTGTGCAAGCTCTAGATCCCGCCGCAACTTCGCCATACGGGCATTAGCTTCGCCTTCTGTTCCGTCAACATTCTCCGAAAGAAACTTTTTCAGCTTTTGCTCAACTTCGGCAAGAATGGCTTCGTAGTTTTTGACCTGTTTATCGATAAAGTCATAGGCGTTACGGCTTTCCTTGCGTTTGCTTGCCGAATTCTCTGAGATGAAAAGCTGCCCAAGGCGTTGCGCAATGCGGAAAGCCTTTCTGGGCGACTCGGAGGTATAGCCAATGCTGAAGTAACTATCGCCACGGGGACGAACATTCATATTGGTGCGAAGCATGTCCACTCTTCGTTCCAGAGCCTCATTGCTGAGTTGCTCCGCATTCTGACCGAAAATCTCCTCGTCTCTGGCAACTTTCGACATAACGTCCCGGGACCAAAGCATTTCCCTGACCACCGAAGTGCGCTCGCTGATTTCGGTCGTTACCGCACTGCCTTCCATCAGCGGGCGAATAATATTCCGGTCATCCACGAATATCACAACCTGCGACTGGTATTTGTAAGGCCACACAAACCCTGCCCCCAGCACGGCGAAACTGATAATGGCAAAAAGCAGGAAGGCCAGCCATTTTCGTGACCGGACCTCTCTGATCATTTCTGAAGGGAGCTGACTTAGTGGAAGTGCCATCTGTCTTACCTATTGCCCGGTTCCGCGGTTTGCTTCGAATAACAGTTTAGCTGGTCTTAGAAATTCCGTTCCGGGACGGTGAGGATATCCCCTGGCCGCATGCGGTAGTTGGTTGACACGTCCCCTTTGTTGAGGATGTCGTCCAGGCGAACCGGGATAGCCACCATTCTGTCCTCTAAGGCGCGGTAAAGCATGGCATTATTGAGCTGAGCAAAAGGATTTGCGCCTCCTGCACTCAATACCAGATCCAGAACCGTCATTCCGGACCGGTGGGGCACAGAGATGGACTGATTGACGGCACCGGTCACCCGCACACGGTCACTGAACTCGTGACTACCCATGGACTTGACCACAACGGTTACCTGGGGTTCGCGGATGAAGCCTGTGAGGCCAATCTCGATTTCATTGGCCAGTTCCTCGGGGGTTTTACCGGTAGCCTGAACATCACCAATAAGCGGCATAGATACTCTGCCGTCCGGTCGTACGGGCACAACCATGCTGAGGTCTGCATTGCGCCAGACTGAAATCTGGATTTCATCGGTTGGTCCAAGCATGTACTCGTCCACACTCGTTGAGGTCTGTAGACTCAGGGCTTGGTCAATAGCATCCTGAGATGAAGACTGAGGCCCGGCACAACCTGCAACAAAGACTACCGCCGTGAGGGACAGCAGGAGTCCCTGCAGTGAATACTTCGATGACATTATCATTCCTCTCTGTGTCCATGTCTGTTTCCATGTCTCGGGGAGAGCTGGCCCCGAAACTACCTTGATCCTTTCTTGAACAATACCACTTCCACTGTCTGAATTATAATCAACAAATCAAGCAACAGACTTTGATTCTTGATGTAGTAGAGGTCGTAACGGAGCTTTTCCCGAGTGTCCTCTTCATTGTCCGCATAAGCAAAACAAAGCTGGGCCCACCCCGTCAAACCCGGTTTGACTCGATGACGCTCGCTGTAGAATGGGATCTTTTCCGACAACTGCTCTACAAATACCGGCCTTTCGGGCCGCGGGCCAACGAAGGCCATAGTACCATTCAGCACATTGAAAATTTGTGGCAGTTCGTCAATGCGCACCTTGCGGATAAAATCCCCTACCCGGGTAACCCGTGCATCATCCTTGCTGGCCCATACCGCACCGTTTTTCTCGGCGTCGGTCATCATCGAACGGAATTTATGGACCTTGAAAACGCGGCCGTTAAGCCCCACCCGTTCCTGGCTGTAAAATATCTTCGCTTTGAAGCCATCCTCAATCTTGATGGCGATGGCGGTCAGCAGCATCAGCGGCAAGCTGACCAGCAAAAGAAGACCGGCAGACAATATGTCGAGGGAACGTTTGCCAACCCCAAAAACAGACGAGACGGTGAACCCGTCGGAAAACACTAACCAGCCACGAGTCACCATTTCCAGGGCCACTTTTCTGGATTCCCTTTCGTAGAACGCGGCGCCGTCTACAATCCGCACTCCCTCCATTTTGCATTCCAGCAGGTCTTCCATCGGCAGACCTTTACGGCGGTCATCCACAGCTACCACGATTTCATTAACCGGGTGTTTGATAATGTATTGCTGAAGCGTGGTTGGAATGTTCAGTAGGTAGTCTTGGCTGACCTCAACCGGTTCATCGGGCAGCGACACGAAACCGGTCAGTATAAAGCCCTTGCGGTTGAATGGCGTTCTAAGATCCTCGTGAATCTGCCTGGCGCGGAAGCCAGCTCCCAATACCAGCACCTTTCGTTTGAAGCTTTCCTTGCCGACGGTGGCAAAAAAGAAGAGGCGAGCAATGCCCAAAAGGAAAAAACCGAAAACCGAGCCAGTGGTCAATGCACTGCTTGTGCCGATGTACCACAGCCACTCGCTGTTAAGCAGGTAGGCAAACCCGCACATAGGGACACTGACCATCAGGGCCAAAATGGTGCGCAACATCATCCCCGACATACCCTCTTCCAGGCGGGATTGATGAACACCAAGGGCTACCATGACGAGCAGGTTGATTGCCGAAAACACGGCCGCTGACGGCAACAGAAAGCTCAAGTTGTCGAGGAAGAAGGAGACGTCGCCGAAATAGCGGAAAAACACGGCCAACGCGAAGGCGAACGCCAGCACAAGAAAATCAATCAGGCCGAGAATGATATACGGAAGATGGATGTAGTGTCTGAACAATCTGACGTGGGCCACGCCAACTCCTTTTGCTGTTCGCAACTATGAAAGTACGCATCCCGTGCGTCTACATACAGCGCTACGTGAACAGCAGTGTACTGTAAATTTCCGTAACTGCAATCGCCGGTGAGCAATCAAACCCGGTACGGTGTAAAGGAAACTGACAATTCATGGTTCTCAAATCGCCAGTTGCCTCTTAATAGTAGGCTATTTTTTCTGCCGTTTACGCGCCATCAGCAGCCCAACAAGCCCTAGCCCTAAAAGTGCCAATGTGCCTGGCTCCGGAACAGCTACCATGCCGATGGTTACATTATCCAATCCGTACCCGTCATTGGCGTTATTGGAGAAAATAGAAACACTGCCCAAGCCTTCTGTATCGAACAATGTGATGTAAAAAATACTTCCGTTACCCAGTGCAGAACCGAAGATATTCCCGAAGTTGAAATCTACACCGCCAATCGAGAACCGACCCCCAGCGTCGTTCGGATCTGTCATGTAAAAGCCTATGGCGTTGTAGCCTGCCACCAAGGATATGTTCATTTCCCGAGCATCCATACTATCCAGCCAGTTGTTACCGGAGACGGAGTAGCGGCCATTGAAAGGCGTTGTGCCTGCATCCAGCACCGCAAGGCCGTTATCGCAGTCGTAGATGCCGCTGTCACAAAGACCGCCCGAACCTGCTACCACGCTGGCAAAGGAACCGACGCCGGCCTGGGAACTAATGGTGGCTGACTGGGTTCCGGGGGTGTAGTAGGTGTTGTCGTCGAAGGTTTCGGTAAGGAAACCACCGCTCAGGGAGGCCAGGAAGTCGCTCTCTGCCTGACCGGCTGCCGCTCCTCCCTGGTCACTGATTGCGAGAATAGGCGCTGCTGAAACCCAGGAACAGGCACCAAAGAGCAGTCCTGTTGTAAGAATGGTTGTTATCTTTTTCATATCAGTACTCCATAGATCTGACGTACGTCGCGTACACAGGAGTACCGATTGCATGGCTCGTGCCATAACTATAACTGTTTATGTTTCTAGCACTTACGTGACCCTATTTTCTGGCATGTAAATTAAACTGACACACCTGTAACTTTCCCGTATCAGTGTTATATAACGAAAAGCTCGGCAAACTCGTGTACAGACGTACTTTCCAGGGCCTTCTGGTCCTTGCAGAGCCGGAATATCTGTTCGCAGCGCTGGCCAGGGAACCGAGTGGCCAGATTGTTGTAGAATTTGTCTTCCAACAGCGGGATCCCATCCTTCCGGCGCCTACGGTGACCAATCGGGTATTCAACCGCGACTTTGTCCGTACTGGAGCCATCTTTGAAAAACACCTGGATGGCATTGGCGATCGAACGTTTGTCCTCTTCCAGATACTCACGGGTATACCGTTCATCTTCCACCACTTCCATCTTTTCCCGGATGCTGTCGATGACCGGGTTAGTCTGGTGGAAGCTGTCTTCATAGTGCTCTGCAGTCAGGCTGCCAAAAATCAGCGGTACTGCTGTCATATACTGCAGGCAGTGGTCCCTGTCAGCGGCATTTGCGAGTTTGCCCTGCTTGGAGATAATGCGGATAGCGGACTCGTGGGTGGTGATGACAATGCGGTCAACTTCCTCCAGACGATCTTTGACTTGGGGGTGCAGAGTGACTGCCGCTTCCGCCGCTGTCTGTGCGTGAAACTCCGCCGGGAAGGAAATCTTGAACAGGATGTTCTCCATCACATAGGAGCCGAAATCCTGGGGCAAAGAAAACTGACGTTTGTCCTCGGGCTTGAGCTTCTGGTCCTTGTTGGTTTTGCTGAACAGCACGTCGTAGAAACCCCACTGGGGCGCTGTCAGTGCACTCGGGATACCCATTTCCCCTCTCATGGCAATATCTGCCAGCCGCACAGCGCGCGAGGTGGCGTCGCCTGCCGCCCAGGATTTGCGAGAGCCCGCATTCGGCGCGTGGCGGTAGGTTCGCAACGACTGGCCGTCAACCCAGGCGTGGGATAGCGCTGACAGCAACTGCTCCCGGTTTGCGCCCATCAGTTTCGCGGTGACGGCTGTGGACGCCACCTTGACCAGTACTACGTGATCAAGTCCTACCCTGTTGAAGGAGTTTTCCAGCGCCAATACACCCTGAATTTCATGGGCCATGATCATGGCTTCAAGCACATCCTTCATGGCCAGTGGCGCTTTGCCTTCCGCTACCCGTTTCTGGGAAACGTGGTCAGCCACCGCAAGAATCCCCCCCAGGTTGTCGGATGGGTGGCCCCATTCGGCAGCAAGCCAGGTATCGTTGTAGTCCAGCCAGCGGACGATGCAACCAATATCCCAGGCGGCTTTTACTGGATCCAGCCGGAACGACGTTCCCGGAACTCGGGCACCATTCGGAACGACGGTACCCTCGACCAATGGGCCGAGGTGTTTGGTACACTCTGGGAACCGCAGGGCGAGCAGGCCACAGCCTAATGTATCCATCAGGCAATTTCGGGCGGTATTCATGGCCTCTTTGCTCTTTATCCGATAATTGAGGGCGTAATCGGCAATCGTCTGTAAGAGGTGATCGTAGTCGGGGCGATCGTTCAGATCATAAGTTGCTGACATTGAACTGTTTCCCTTTTTAGAAGCTTTATCCATTTCAGCTTAGTTGAACAAACCATTAAATTCAGCGCACATGTAATTATTATATTGATACATTTAAAATATTCATGTCCAAATACAGTACATAAAAGAACGGTAAATTATTAAATATTAATATTTTCAACTAGTTACATACAAACAAGTACTTTATATTCTTGATTTACTTTAGTTAACAAGTTATTACGCAAGTAAGTTAAAATTCTTTAATAAATAACCCTCGCACAAATGCCGTGATTTCGCTTTAACTGATTGTTTGTATTTCAGTTCTTTATCACCTTCCGTTTTCCAAGCCGTAATACTATAACGTGGTCTTCCCAGCCTTATCTCGCCTATAATTTCGACCTAATTATGAACAACCCGTCAGCTAACCTTAACAACTGTCAACGACATCAATAAACCGTGGAAACGCCAGTGACCAGCACCTATACCAAATCTGCAATTGCCGAATGGCTCACTATTCTGGGTGAATCTGGAGTAGTCGTGGCTGGCGCAGAGAACTTCGGTGCCTCCACAACAGGTACAAGCCGTGCTATTCCGGCCGTGCTTCGGCCAGAGAATCAGGAACAGGTGGCAGCGGTTCTGCAGGTCGCGCAACGTTGGCAGGTCGCGGTTTACCCCGTGAGCACCGGTAATAACTGGGGCTACGGCAGTGCAAACCCTGTTGAAGACGACTGTATCATTCTTGATCTGAGCCGGCTTGACCGTATTTCCGGTTTTGACCCTGAAATGGGCGTTGTGACTGTTGAGCCTGGCGTAACCCAAGGTGCCCTGAGGGATTTTCTTGATCATCAAGAAGGAAATTATCTCGTTCCAGTGACCGGTGCAGGCCCCACTTGTAGCATTCTCGGTAACGCCCTTGAACGGGGTTACGGCATCACGCCTATTACAGACCATTTTGCGGCAGTGACGAAGATTGAAGCAATCCTGCCCGATGGTACCCGATACCAGACGCCGCTCAGCGAACTCGGCGCAGCGGAAGTAGACGGGCTTTTCAAGTGGGGACTGGGCCCCTATCTTGACGGACTTTTCAGCCAGGGGAATTTCGGCGTGGTTGTAAATATGACCATCGCCCTCGCGCCCGCTCCCGAAACCGTGACGGCATTTTTCTTCTCGACAAAAGACGATGCCAAACTGGAAGCACTGATCCCCACTGTCAGGGCCGTGTTGCGAGCCCTCGGCGGTTCTGTGGTGGCAATCAACCTGCTCAACAGCCAACGCATGCTCTCGATGATGACGCCCTTTCCAGAGGACAAGGCTGTTAACGGTGTTCTGCCTGCCCGTGAAGTTGAAAGTATGGCCAACAGTCACGGCGTTCCGGCTTGGAGCGGGGTTGGTGCCATTTATGCGTCGAAGGAAGTCGCCCGCGCGGCCCGACGCACGCTACGACGACTTCTTGGCCCAGTAACCGACCGCCTCATCTTTATTAACCGACGGAAGGTTAGCACGGTCCAGGCTGTTGCCCGCTTACTGCCTGGCAGATTGGCCACACGGGTTAAGGGCATGGCGGATACGCTCTCCGGAGCACTGGAAATCATGCATGGCTCCCCCAACGATGTCGCGCTAGCACTGGCGTATTGGCGCTCAGGCAATCTGCCACCGCCCGGACAACCCAAAAACCCCGCCCGCGATGGCTGCGGGCTCATATGGTTCGCGCCGTTGGTCCCGATACGAGGGGACGACGTTCGCCGTTATATCAACATGATCGAGAGAGTTTGCCCCCAGTACGGCGTCAATCCACTTATTACATTGACAACCGTAAATGATCGCTGCTTCGACTCGACTGTTCCCCTGCTCTTTGACCGCAGCGATGCTGATGCGACCGCAAAAGCCAATGACTGCTATCGCGCACTGGTCAGCGCGGGGCAACAGGAAGGCTTCCTGCCCTACCGCCTCAACAATGATGCGATGGGAATTTTGAATACCGGCGACTCTGCGTTTTCCAGACTTGCCAGTCAACTGAAAGCCACGGTTGACCCTAATTTTATCCTGGCGCCCGGACGTTACGTGCCCAGGATAAAGCGTTCCGAGGTCTGATGAGCTGTAGCCTCGATACACCCGTAGTACGCCAGACGGCGCTCTTTTTCACTGCGACCATCGCTCTAACAGCGCCCTGAATGGGACAGAATGAGGATTTAGAGATGCACACAGGGTTTGCACTTCAGCACGAAGCAGACAAAACAATAAACCAGCCCGCTTACGAAGACGTCAGCACCATTTTCAACTCGGTATTCAATGTCCAGTTGGCGATGTGTCCTGAAACGATTAACGAAGTCTTTGCAGTCCGGTATCAGGTTTATTGCATTGACAAGCCTTTCGAGGACCCGAATTGCTTTGCGGATAAACGGGAGCACGATGCATACGACCCTCGATCCGCACATGCCTTGATCCGACACCGGATAACGGGAGACAGCGTCGCTGCCGTACGTCTCGTTATGGCGGGTGAGACCCCGGAACAGGCCGACTTTCCCATGGAAGGTCCTTGTCTCCCCCAGATGGATCTGCATGCACAGAAAGCATTTGCCGGCGCTCGCCGAGAGAACATTGCTGAAATATCCCGGATGGCGGTCAGCCGGGAGTTCCGGCGGCGACTCAATGAGGACGAATCCACCTCAGGCATCAGTGATTTCACCTGTTACAGCGATGCTGAAAATGGCAAACGCGCCATGCCCTATATCAGCCTGGGGCTTTTCTCAGCCATCCTCCAGATGTCGGTCAACCATGGCATAACTCATTGGATGGCAGTCATGGAGCCCGCACAACTGCGTCTCTTGAAGCGATTTGGTGTGGAATTTGATCATGTAGGGCCCGTCATGGAGTACCACGGTCGCCGCCGCCCTGCCTTCACCGAAGCAGCGTCCCTGATTGACGGCATAAAGAAGCGCCGCCCGGATGTCTGGTCGCTGATTACTGACGACGGGCGATACTTGCCGGCGAGACCGGATACCAGCTACGAGGCAAATGAGAGGGAGGTTGCCTGACCAGCACCTGAGCGATTCTGAATAAACGTCAAGGCTGTCCGTACCGGGACAAGCTCAAAATAAAAAAAGCCCCCACAGAGAGGTGAGGGCTTCTTTATTCATGCACTATCGTCTAAACGTTATAGTTGATCAAACGTTAGGCATTTGCTGCTTTTTTCCTGCGGGACAGACCAAGACCGGCGAGGCCGAGACCCAGCAGTGCCAGGGTGCCTGGCTCCGGTACTTTTGAAGCTGTGATCCGGAAATTGGTGTCAAACTCATTGGCAGTGTCTTCTTCAGTCAGAAGACCAACACATCCAATTTGTGCGCCCGCTGCTAAACAGGCGTCGTCATCCAGGACACCGAGACCAACCAACTCAAGAAACACCGTGTACTTATAGTCGTCAAGGACGAACGACTGGGCGAACTCGAAACCGCCCATGCCATTTTCCACGGCACCTAGCTCGTCAAAATTATCGATTGTGAAAATGTCATCGCACCCGGAGGTCGATGGGAATCCACAGTCTGCAGGGTCATCCCTGTTGAGCGTTTCACTGAAGAAGCTCATAAAGGTAATGGAGGTCGGAGGTAGCGCTGGACCAGCTGGATCAGTCGGGGTTAGCGTCAACGTAGACGTCAGATCAAAACCCGTCAGCGCAACATAATCAGCGTCAATGATGTTGTTGTCATGGGTAAATGTTCCACCGGCTACGGCATCCCCATTGGTCATAAGCCCAGACCCGTTAACATCTTCGATCGAGACAGACGAACGGTCTTCATCATCAGCGCCGCCCCACGAAATCACATTTTCGTCAGTGGTATCAGTGCTTCCGTCGTTCTCGCCGTCTGCTGCGGTGAAATCCGCGCCACTGAAGCCGCTATCGACGTCATAGTCCCATTCGTTAATCAGGTCTGCGCTGGCAGATGTCGCCACCAGTGCAAATGGCACGATAAGAGTTGATAAGAGCGTTCTTTTTAGTTCAGTTTTCATAACTATCTCTCCTTGAATTGTAAACGCTGGCAGCTGAAATTCAGGCAAGCAAGTCAGCGGTAAACCTCTATAAGCATCAGCCATACCAGTTATTGAAAATCCTTTTATTTAAACAACTTAGATTTAAAATCCAATTATTGCATAGATTCAGGTGTAAGCATCTTCGACATCAGATCCGTGTCAATGCATCGCCTTAAGCGCCATGTGAATTTTCATGTAAGTTTTGGAGCGCTCGTTTATGGGGTTCGATTATATAAAAGCATTTAAATAGTTCGTGTTATAGCGATTCCAATATAAAAACCGCGCTTTAGCGGCGGATCAGTATTAAGATGCGTAAAGTATTCTGACGCCACAACAACTAAGACCGTGTGTAACCTAGCCGGATATAAGGCGTTGAGTTTTTATACACTTGTTGTTTCATTTCCTTTGCACCGAACACTCAAAGCAACTACCTGGTTGTTTTAGATAGTCTATTTTTAGCTGGTTATTCTTCTGCTATCACCCATCCACATCCTGCTCATCACAGAGGATGCGCAATACCTATGGAAATCTGTAAAAAACAGGGAGAACGACAGATGAAAGGATTAAACGATGACGCAATTGCGGCCGGGGATTGGCTCTTGCGGTGACCTCGACACCGCAGAGGCTCTTGGGTACAGCCGTCGGATTACGCCCATCGGGCCGTAATCCGACAATTTCCTTACACACTCACTGGGACATCTCTACAACTCGAACGAATCCCCGGGCACCCTCACCCAACCTTCCATAAGCACTCGCGCGCTGCGGCTCATGATGGCTTTGGTGGCTGTCCACTGGCCGTTGACCAGGCTGGCTTCCGCACCGACCTGCAAGGTGCCTGATGGGTGACCGAAGGTCACTGAGGTTCTGTCACCGCCGCCAGCGGCCAGGTTAACCAGAGTTCCCGGTACGGCAGCGGCGGTAGCAATAGCAACGGCGGCGGTGCCCATCATCGCGTGGTGGAGCTTACCCATGGAAAGGGCCCGCACCAGCACGTCCACATCCCCTGCCCCAATGGCTTTGCCACTGGAAGACACATAGTCAGACGGCTTTGCCACAAACGCGACCTTGGGCGTGTGCTGGCGGCTGGCGGCCTCTTCCACGCTCTTGATCAGGCCCATCTTCATGGCGCCGTGGGCGCGGATGGTTTCGAACATGGCCAGCGCTTCGGGGTTGCTGTTGATATCGTCCTGCAGTTCCGTGCCCTTGTAGCCAATATCGTCTGCATTCAGGAAGATGGTGGGAATGCCGGCATTGATCATGGTGGCCTTGAGGGTGCCAACACCGGGTACTTCCAGGTCGTCCACCAGGTTGCCGGTGGGGAACATGGCACCTTCGCCGTCGGCGGGGTCCATGAATTCCACCTGAACTTCGGCCGCCGGGAAGGTCACGCCGTCCAGTTCGAAATCACCGGTTTCCTGCACTTCACCATTGGTGATGGGAACGCGGGCTACGATGGTTTTCCGGATATTGGCCTGCCAGATGCGAACCGTGGCAATACCGTTTTCCGGAATACGCTCTTGGGCAACGAAACCACCATTGATGGCGAATGCGCCGACGGCAGCGCTCAGGTTGCCGCAATTCCCGCTCCAGTCGACGAAAGGCTTGTCGATGGAGACCTGACCAAAGAGGTAGTCCACGTCGTGGTCCGGTTGTGTTGGCTCGGCCAGGATCACGGTCTTGCTGGTGCTGGAGGTAGCACCGCCCATGCCGTCGATCTGCTTCTGGTAAGGGTCCGGGCTGCCGATCACACGCAGCAGGAGGTTATCCCGGGCTTTGCCCGGGACTTGTGCCGCCTCGGGCAGATCCTTCAACCGAAAGAACGCGCCCTTGCTGGTGCCGCCACGCATGTAGGTGGCGGGAACTTTGATCTGTGGCACCTGGGTCATGCGGCGCCCTCCGATTGCAGGAAGTCCTCGGCAAAGCGCTGAAGCACACCACCAGCACTATAGATAGACACTTCTTCCGCTGTATCCAGACGACAGATCACGGGCACACGCTCGGTGCTGCCATTGCTGCGGTGGACAACCAGGGTGAGTTGTGCACGCGGTGCAGCTGTGCCCTCTACGTCGTAGGTTTCAGTACCATCAATACCCAGGGTTTGCCGCGTGGTGCCTTCCTCAAACTGCAGGGGCATAACGCCCATGCCGACGAGATTGGTACGGTGAATGCGCTCAAAGCCTTCAGCCACGATGGCTTCCACACCTGCCAGGGCCACGCCCTTGGCCGCCCAGTCACGGGAGGAACCCTGACCATAGTCGGCGCCAGCGATGATGATCAGCGGCTGCTTTCGTTCCATGTAGGTTTCGATGGCTTCCCACATGCGGGTGACCTTGCCTTCCGGCTCAACCCTCGCCAGGGAACCCTGCTTCACCTTGCCGCTCTCGTCCCGAACCATTTCATTGAACAGTTTCGGGTTGGCGAAGGTAGCACGCTGTGCCGTCAGGTGATCGCCCCGATGGGTGGCGTAGGAGTTAAAGTCTTCCTCCGGCACACCCATTTTATGTAGGTATTCACCGGCTGCGCTGTCCATCAGAATCGCGTTGGACGGCGACAGGTGGTCGGTGGTGATGTTGTCCGGCAACACCGCCAACGGGCGCATACCCTTGAGGGTTTTCTCGCCTACCATGCCACCTTCCCAGTACGGCGGGCGGCGAATGTAGGTGCTCTGGGGGCGCCAGTCGTAGTTCGGGTTGGTGTTGGCGTGCGCATCCCGGGTGATGTCGAACATCGGTATGTACGTGCTGCGGAACTGCTCCGGCTTCACGCTGGACTTCACGATGGCATCAATTTCCGCATCATCCGGCCAGATGTCCTTCAAGGTGATGGGGTTGCCATCCTTGTCGTGACCCAAGGCGTCTTTCTCGATGTCGAAACGGATGGTGCCTGCAATCGCATACGCCACCACAAGTGGCGGTGATGCCAGGAACGCCTGCTTGGCGTAGGGGTGAATCCGGCCGTCAAAGTTCCGGTTGCCCGAAAGCACGGCAGTGGAATACAGGTCCCGATCAACAATTTCCTTCTGGATCTTCGGGTCCAGTGCGCCGCTCATGCCATTGCAGGTGGTGCAGGCGAACGCCACCACGCCGAAGCCGAGTTCTTCCAGCTCGGACATCAGGCTGGCTTCTTCCAGATACATTTTTACCGTCTTGGAGCCCGGCGCCAGGGAAGTCTTTACCCAGGGCTTGCGAGTCAGGCCCAGCTTGTTGGCGTTACGGGCGATCAGGCCTGCGGCCACCATATTGCGGGGGTTGCTGGTGTTCGTGCAACTGGTAATCGCGGCGATGATGCACGCGCCGTCCGGCATCTTGCCCTCTTCCTTCTCCCATTTGCCGGCAACACCGCGCTCGGCCAGTTCGGAGGTGGGAAGATGCGCGTGGGGGTTGGACGGGCCTGCCAGCGTACGGTGCACCTTGGACAGGTCAAACGTCAGCACTCGCTCGTATTCGGCGTTTTTCATACTGTCGGCCCACAGGCCTGTATCTTTGGCGTATTTCTCAACCAGGGCGACCTGGTCGTCTTCACGCCCGGTCAGCTTGAGGTAATCGATGGTCTGGCCGTCGATATAGAACATCGCCGCCGTGGCACCGTATTCCGGAGTCATGTTGGAGATGGTGGCCCGGTCACCTACGGTGAGGCTGTCTGCGCCTTCGCCGTAGAATTCCAGGTAGGCACCCACCACCCTTTCTTTACGCAGGAATTCAGTGATGGCCAGCACCATGTCGGTACCGGTGATCCCCGGTTGCAGCTTGCCCGTGAGTTCCACACCCACGATGTCCGGCAGGCGCATCATGGAGGCGCGGCCCAACATTACGCTTTCGGCTTCAAGGCCGCCCACGCCCACGGAGATAACGCCAAGGGCGTCTACCATGGGCGTGTGGCTGTCGGTTCCCACGCAGGTGTCCGGATACGCAATACCGTCGCGGTTCTGAACCACCGGCGACATCTTCTCCAGGTTGATCTGGTGCATGATGCCGTTGCCCGGAGGAATCACATCCACGTTCTTGAACGCCGTCTTGGTCCAGTTGATGAAGTGGAAGCGGTCGTCGTTGCGACGGTCTTCCACGGCACGGTTTTTCTCAAACGCGTCTTTCTCGAAACCGGCGTGCTCAACGGCCAGCGAGTGATCCACGATCAACTGGGTGGGCACCACCGGATTGACTTTCGCCGGATCACCACCCTTTTCCTTGATGGCATCGCGCAGGCCAGCCAGATCCACCAGGGCCGTCTGGCCAAGGATGTCATGGCAAACCACGCGGGCCGGGTACCAGGGAAAATCCAGGTCCCGTTTGCGCTCGATCAGCTGCTTGAGGGAATCCGTCAAGGCCGACGGGTCACAACGACGAACCAGCTGCTCTGCCAGGATCTTGGAGGTGTACGGCAGTTTGTCGTAGGCGCCAGGCTGGATGTCTTCCACAGCCTGACGGGTGTCAAAATACTCCAGGTCGGTGCCCGGGAGGGGTTTGCGGTAATCAGTGTTCATGGGCGGTACTCAAATTCTGGTTTATCGGATTACGGCCGCTCGTCGATCGGCACCCACTTAGAATCCGCCGGGCCATCGTAGTCGGCACTTGGGCGAATGATGCGGTTGTTCTCACGCTGTTCTTTCACGTGGGCGGTCCAACCAGACACCCGCGACATCACGAAGATGGGGGTAAACAGTTCGGTCGGGATACCCATGAAGTGATAGGCGGAGGCATGGAAGAAGTCGGCGTTGCAGAACAGCTTCTTCTCGCGCCACATGACCTCCTCACAACGAACCGATACCGGGTACAGAACGGTATCACCCACTTCCCTGGCGAGCTCCTCCGACCATTTCTTGATGATGGCGTTGCGGGGATCAGACTCCCTGTAGATCGCATGGCCGAAGCCCATGATCTTCTCTTTGCGCTCCAGCATGCCCAGCAGGCCTTTCTCGGCTTCGTCCGGGGTCTGGAATTTCTGGATCAGCGCCATGGCCGCCTCATTGGCACCACCGTGGAGCGGGCCGCGCAGGGTACCAATGGCACCGGTCACGCAGCTGTGGATATCCGACAGGGTGGAAGCACACACACGAGCCGTGAAGGTAGAGGCGTTGAACTCATGCTCTGCATAAAGAATCAGCGACACGTTCATAACGCGCTCATGCAGTTCACTGGGTTTCTTGCCGTGAAGCAGTTCCAGGAAATGGCCACCAATGGAATCCACGTCGCTGGCGGTATCGATACGCACGCCTTCATGGGCGAAGCGGTACCAGTAGGTGATGATGGCCGGGAACAGCGCCAGCATGCGGTCGATCTTGTCGTTCTGCTGGCTGAAGTCGGTCTCCGTTTCCAGGTTGCCCAGCATTGAGCAGCCGGTGCGCATCACATCCATGGGGTGAGCGTCTTTGGGAATGTGCTCCAGGACAGATTTCACGGCGTATGGCAGTTCACGCATACTCACAAGTTTTGTCTTGTAGTCCTCAAGCTCCTGCCGGTTAGGTAGCTTGCCGCGCAGCAGCAGGTAGGCCACTTCCTCAAACTGGGCGTGGTCCGCCAGGTCGCTGATGTCATAGCCACGATAGGTCAGGCCGGCGCCGGATTGGCCAACAGTACACAGTGACGTTACGCCAGCCACCTGGCCGCGAAGACCTGCGCCTCCGAGTTGTTTTGCTTCAGCCATGGTTTTCCCCCTCATCAATGTTTGGATTTTGATTAACCCTTTTTCTGCTGGAACAGCTCGTCCAGCTTCTGTTCGAAATCGTGGTAGTTCAGGAAATCGTATAACTCCATCCGCGTTTGCATAAGGTCAACCACGTCTTTCTGGTCACCTTTCTCGAGGATGTTTTCGTAAACTGTCAGTGCCGCCTTGTTCATGGCGCGAAAGGCACTCAATGGATACAGCACCATACCGGCGCCGGCTTCTGCAAGCTCCTTGCGATTGTACAACGGCGTGGCACCGAACTCGGTAATATTGGCCAGCACCGGCACGTCCAGGGCTTCAGAAAAGGCCTTGTAGTGCTCCAACTCGGTCACCGCTTCGGCGAAAATGCCGTCGGCGCCTGCCTCAATGCAGGCCTTTGCGCGCTCAATGGCCGCTTCCAGACCTTCTTTCTGGAACGCATCGGTGCGGGCCATGATGAAAAAGTCATCGTCCTGACGGGCATCCACGGCGGCCTTGATGCGATCCACCATTTCTTCCTGGGAGACGATTTCTTTGTTCGGTCGGTGACCACAGCGTTTCTGGGCCACCTGATCCTCGATATGAACCGCCGCAGCGCCAGCGCGTTCCATTTCACGGATTGTGCGAGCAATGTTGAAGGCCCCGCCCCATCCGGTATCGATGTCTACCAGCAGCGGGACGTCGGTGGCCGCAGTGATGCGGCGGACATCCTCGACCACATCGTTCAGAGTGGTCATGCCCAGATCCGGCAAACCATAGGAAGCATTGGCAACACCGCCTCCGGACAGGTAGATGGCCTGGTGACCGACCTTTTCCGCCATCATGGCAGTATAGGCGTTGATGGTACCGACAATCTGTAGGGGGTGGTTTTCTTTCAGGGCGTTGCGGAAGCGTGCGCCTGGGGATAGTGTTTTGGACATGAGTAACCTCGTTATTTGGTGTGATGGTTCTAGATCGTTAAATCGCCTTGCTGGATCTTTTTCTCGATGTTTCTGCGGGCCGCATGGATGTGTCGTTTCATCAGGAATTCCGCCAGCTCGCCGTCACGCTGAGCGATGGCTTCAACAATTCTGCGATGCTCTCCAAGCGCCATGTGAGGGCGCCCGGATGAGGTGCTCAAACGATAACGGTACATACGGACCATATAGTAAAGATCACCCAGCAGCATTTGTGCGAGTTTGGTGTTGCGACTGCCGGTGGCAATGCGGTGATGGAAGTCGTAGTCGCCTTCCGCCTGATAGTAAGCCTGGCCCTGGGCCTGTTCGATCATTCGCTCATGGCTATCAAGGGTGGCGGACAGGTCAGCGATTTCCTGATCGGTCATTCGCTCGGCGGCCTGACGGGCGGCGAGCCCCTCCATGGTTTCGCGAATGCGGTAGAGTTCCATGAGTTCATCAGCGCTGACTGAGACCACCTTTACCCCGGCGTGGGGCCGGCGTACCAGTAACCCTCGGGATTCAAGGCGGCCAAGCGCCTCGCGCAGCGGGCCACGGGTAAGATTGAAACGGGAGCAAAGTTCGACTTCGCCGATTTTTTCGCCAGGGGCAAGGTCGCCCTTTACGATGGCCGTTTGCAGACAATCGAAGGCTTCATCGGCACGGGTATAGGTTTGGGCGATAGCTTCCGGCATATTTTGTCAACAATAGTGACTGGAATTACCGGAAATCTACGCCCTAACTCGATTATTGTCAACAATCCTGGATTACCTGGCTGCTTTATTGTTGACAGAGAGGCAGCCATCACCGCCCGGAGGCGACGCTAATAGAGCGTGCGCTCGTCCTTGGGAGGCGGTGTGTACTGGTACAACCAGGTTTCGGTAAGGACCTGATTGCCGAGCTTGAGCTGAAGGCGCAGGTCAATCGGCTCCAGGGAGTCGTCGGGCACCAGGTCAAACATAGCCCGATAGCCACCAATGGAATCCAGTGGTCGTGCAGACGTGATTTCCACCTCCCCGCGGCTGGCCGTTATCACCGGTTCTACCTCAGCATCGTCTCCCACCAGCGGCAGCGCGCCTCCGGCAAAGTCCACGGCAAACCGCCAGGAGAAGTATTCTCTCTCCTGCCCGACAACGCCACCCAATCCCGTACGCGTGGCCTGAACCGTGGCCAGCTCCTCTGGCTCCATCGGCGGCTCGGCTCCCCATGACAGCGTGTAGGAATAGAGATACTCCTGCCCGGGCTCCATGGGCTTCTCGGGGTGCCAGAAGGCGACGATATTGTCGAACGTCTCGTCCTTGGTGGGGATCTCCACCAGCATCACGCTACCCTTGCCCCAGTCATCGTGGGGCGTAACCCAGGTGCTCGGACGCTTCTCGTAGAACACGCCGTCATCCTGATAATTGGCAAAGACACGGTCGCGCTGCAACAAACCAAACCCACGAGGATTATTGTCAACAAACGTATTTACCCGGATCGAACGAGGGTTGACCAGTGGCCGCCACAGCCATTCGCCCTGCCCGTTCAGGATCGACAGCCCGTCCGAATCGTGAATTTCCGGGCGCCAGTCATAGGCCATGCGGCGATCATTCTCACCGGTCTGGTACATACTGGTCAGTGGCGCGACCCCCACCCGCTGAATGGGTTTTCTCGGGTATAGCGCCGCATCCACGCTCATCACCATGTTCCGTCCCGGGGTCAACGTAAAGGCATAGGCACCGGTCGTGCTGGGCGAATCCAGAAGTGCATAGACCACCATGTTCTGGCTGCCCGGTTTCGGTTTCTCCAGCCAGAAGGCCGAAAACTGCGGGAACTCTTCCCCGCTTTCCAGTGCGGTGTCGATCGCCAGGCCCCTGGCGGAGAGCCCGTATTGCATCTCTGACCCCACCGCCCGGAAGTAGCTGGCGCCCAGGAAAGCGGCCAGGTCGCGCTCGTAGTCCGTGTGGAAGTGAACACGGAAACCGGCATAGCCAAGATCCTCCGGCAGGGTTCCCAGGGGTTGTTCACCCTCATATCGGAAATATTCCGGCTTGTACGCAAGCTCCCGGGCCTCGCCATCTTCCACTTCGTGGATGCGCACCGGGGTTTTGAAGTAGAGGCCAAGATGGAAGAGCTGCACCTGGAACGCATTGTCGTCGTTACGCCAAAGCGCTTCTTCGGGGCGAAAGCCGATCGCCTGGTAATCGTCCCAGGACAGATTCTTCAACGAGCCGGGCAACTCCCCTTCATGTGACACCCAGGGTTCACCGGCCAAGGCCCGCGCATGGCCTTTCAGCCACGCGTAACTGAATGGCTTGGGCTCACCAACCTCGCCCGCCACGCTGGAACCACTGTACATCAATGCCGAGAGGGGCAATGCCTGGGCTCCTGCCAGACTGACGAAGGTTTTGATCAGTGTGCGTCTGTCCATGTCATGCTCCCGTCTTAGGTTGAGGCTCTTTACTCTTGAGGCTTTGTCTTGCCCAAACTGGATATTCGCCGTCCCCAGAAACTGTCTGGCGAGGAACGCCAGGCAAGCCGGTGCAGTTCCGCCAACGCTGTGCGGTCACGAAACACTTGGCTGAGTTCGTTCCGGGACAGCGAGTCCGGCCCTTTGTCGGCGAGTCGTCGTACCAATGGCGCCAGCAACTCAGCCCTTCTGGGATGGCGTTCAGCGCGCGCCAGGGCCAGATGAAGCTGATTCAGGCTCGGCCGGATCACGGCGGCCTCCACAGCGGTAATCACCGTGGCCCCATTTTCCACGGCCCTCGCGCTTCTGGCGTCGTTCAATACTTCGACCGGCGTAAGCTCTTCCGGAATCACCAAAAGCCCTTTTTTTCGGAACTCCCGGCCCAGCCCTACACGGCTGAGCATCACCGATGTCGGGGCCGCCAACACAAGTGGCACCGCGACGGGCAAGGACCAGAGGAAAAACATGGGGTCCAGACTCCAGGCGAAGGCGGACCAGCCTGCGCCCACGAGCATGCCGGGAAACTGGGTCAGAAAAGCGTCCCGCCATGTCGTTTCTTCTGTGCGATTTTGCCCTGCCCAGGACAAAGAGACGTTGAGTAGAGCCCCAAGGACGTATCGGCTGTGGGCCATCATCCGGACCGGAGCCAGCAGGACGGAAACGACGATTTCCAGCAACACACTCAGAAACAGCCGCCAGACGCCTCCAAAGCCCCGCACAAGGCCGTGTACTACAGCATCAAAAATGGCCAGGAACTTTGGCAGGAACAGCAGCGACAGGGTGCTCAGCGCAAGCCCGATAGCCCATTCCGGCCGCCATTCCGGCCATAGGGGGAATAGCCCCTGATGCCCTTCCGGGAAATAATTGATGCTGGCGACCGTCATTTGCACGGCTTCAACGGTCGTCAGAATCAGGAATGCCAACCAGAGCGGCGACGCAAGGTACGCCATGATGCCGTTAAGCAGTGCCATCCGGTGGGCCAGGCGCAACTTCCGCCCGAACAGCAGGATCCAGAGATGCTGGAGATTTCCTCTGGACCAGCGATTGTCCCGGGAGAGTTCATCCGAAATGGTGGGCGGTGATTCCTCAAAACTGTTTCCAAGCTCAGGCTCAAGCCACACCTCATAACCCGCGCGCCCCATGTAGGCCGCTTCGACGAAATCGTGACTCATGATGGGCCCGCGAAAAAGCCCGAAGCCCCGCAGCTTGCGAAGACCGCAGTGCGTCATAAAGGGCTCAACGCGCAGAATGGCGTTGTGGCCCCAGAAGGCAGCGTCTCCCATCTGTATGGCTGCCAGGCCAGTAGCGAATAACGACGAGTAAAGGCGGTTCGCGAATTGCTGCACTCTGGCAAAGAGAGACTCACCGTTGATAATGGTGGGTGCGGTCTGCAGGATACCCACGTTGGGTTCCCGCTCCATCAGTTGCACCATTTTCACGATGGTTCCCGCGCTTAGCAGGCTGTCGGCATCCAGCACAACCATATAACGGTAACGGCGGCCCCAACGCCGCAGAAAGTCCGCAACGTTGCCGCTTTTGAAATTAAGATTGACGCGCCGACGACGATAGAACAGCCGCCCTTCAGCCCCGAGCTCTTCACACAGCCGGTGCCACTCGGTCTGTTCCTGGAGCCAGACGTTCGGGTCCCTGCTGTCGGAGATAATATGAAATTCAAAGCGGTCCAGCTGCCCGGTCCGTTCAATGTCCTGATAGACCGCCTTCAACCCGCTGAGCGTCCATTTCACGGGCTCGTGGTAGATCGGCATAACGATGGCGGTTTTGGCCAGCGCCGTGTTTTCCAGTTCCGACTCCGGATGGCGTTTGAGAAGGCTGTGACGATCGCCACCTATCAGCCTGAGCACGAAACCAAACACTGCCGTCCAGAATCCCACTGCAATCCACATATAAAGAAGGATAAAAAGCGCAAGCAGGCCGAGTTCTACCCATGTTCCGCCGTGATACGGCAGAATCCAGAGCAGGAAGTAACTGGCAACAACGGTTTGCCCAACCACAAACAGTGTCAGGAAAAAGCGACGGACAGTGGCGGTGCGGCGCCAGGTCCCTGAACGTTCGCCGGGAGCGGCATTAACAACCTCAGTCATGGGGGTAGTACCCCAGGTGGCCGCGCATAAGGGGTGGAATGGGCGCCGGGATCTCCATTCCCGGCCGGTTGAAGTAGTCCGGCACGAGCTCAATACACCGAGCGGGCAAATCCAGCCCACCACCGTCCTTCATGGCGTTATCGACCAAACGCAGCACCTGTCGACAGGTTTCCGCGTCCAACTCCACGCCATCGTCGCGCAGATAGGTCATGACCCTCTCGATCGCCTGCTGGCATAAGGTTTCCGGCATGAACAAATCTCCGCTCTATTGCTTCTGTGCAAGCCCGGAATCCGGGTTTATAGAATAGGTCCAGGTCTCGGTCAGTGGCTCATTATCAAGCAGGAGTTGCCCGCGGAGGACCGGGGCCTTGTCACCGACGGGGCGAACCAGCATCGACAGGCGCCAGGAGCCATCCGCCTCAACGTATTCAACAAAATGCTCTATGATCTCAACGGCGTCGCTGTTTCCGCTCCCTTCACTGACCTTACTGACGATGGCAGCATTGGGCTTAAGATCGTCCAATGGCCCTCCTGCAAAATCAACAATGATTCGGTAGGCCCCCTCTTCCGTGCCACCTCCAGGGCGGTTGCCATCTCCGACAAACGTTTGCAGTGCGCGCCCGGTGCTCTGCCCGGATACGTCCTCGTCGCCAAAACGAAGGCTGTAGGCTAGCGCCCGGTGGTCACCCTGCTCTACTGGCTCCTTCGGTTTCCAGAAGGCAACGATGTTGTCGTTGGTTTCCGCGTTGGTGGGAATTTCAACCAGCACGACCTCGCCGTTCGACCATCCCTGCCTTGGCGCAACCCACGCACTGGGCCGTTTGTCATATCGAGCCTCGGCGTCCTCAAACTGGTCAAACTGGGTGTCCCGCTGCATCAACCCGAAGCCAGCCAGGCGATCAACCTGAAGGTAACTGAGCCGGAGGCGAGATGGATTTTTCAGAGGTCGCCACAACCATTCGCCGGCACCCTGGTCATGAATCAGCAGCCCGCTTGAATCGTGTACCTGGGGCCGCCATTCACCCCGGGGCCTGGCGGTATTCTCGCCGTAATAGAACATCGACGTCAGCGGCGCCAGGCCCGGTTGATCCACCGGGTTGCGGTAGAACAACTCAGCAGTGACATCAATACGTGTGGTCGGGCCGGGCTGAATATCGAAACGGTAGGCGCCGGCGACGCTTGGGCCATCCAATAGGCCGTAAACCCGCATACGCTCACTGCCGCCTCCCGGCCGCTCAAGCCAGAATTCAACAAACGATGGCACTTCCTCCCCAGAAGGCAGCCCGGTGTCAATTGCTATACCACGCGCCGACAGGCCAAAGTGGTTATCGGCACCAACGCCCCGAAAATAGCTTGCGCCGGCAAAGA
Organism: uncultured Marinobacter sp.; assembly: GCA_913057975.1. Lineage (GTDB taxonomy): Bacteria > Pseudomonadota > Gammaproteobacteria > Pseudomonadales > Oleiphilaceae > Marinobacter. Next base: position 19,278 of record CAJXOQ010000009.1, on the reverse strand, counting down.
CCAGAAACTGGTTCTGTTCCTCACCACTGCCCATCGGGTACGTGAGCTTAAAACCTGAATATCCCAGGTCTGCGGGAACCCTTTTGGCGAGTTCCGGGTCCGGGAAGCTGAAGCCGGATTTATCAAACGGGATGGGTGTGACGCCGTCGGCATCCACCTCATTCAGCTTGACCGTGTGGGTGTAATAACTCCCCGGCGGCACCATCATCACCTGGAATCGGGAGCGTCCCTCGCGCCAAAGGCTGGCCTGCGGATTGAAGCGGATGGATTGGTAGTCTCGGTAGCTCAGGTTTCTGAGAAACCCAGGCACCGGAGGTGGCGGCTGATACTCACCTTCAGCCCTTGCTTTGGCCTTGTCCACTATCTCCCTGAACTCAAGAGCCCCCGCCACATGGGCGTAGAGCAGCCCCGGCAATACCAGGCCGATCAGCCATCGTTTCCCTGAATGCATGTAGGTCCCACCTCGAAAAATGTCCATCGACTTTTTAATGTAGCACCTGCGACGGGCGCCGTCTCAAGTGACATCTTCGTAAGGCAGGCTGGCCACAGGGAGCCAGAGAGGCATCAGAGAGGAGTTAGGGAAGAAATCAGATACCCATGGTGAGAGAGAACCGAACGTCCGGGCGTTCGGGCATCGTCATGGCCGTCGTGGAGGCACGAATCATACGGCCGACGCTGACATTGGCCGTGAACGCACGGCCCTCGAACTTCAGTGAAACCTGGCCAGCACTGGCCCGGCCGTGGCGGTCGGACTGGGTTTCGGAGTATGGAACCCAGCCGTGCAACACCGCAAAATTCACGCTGGAAAGTACACCATCCATAAATGGCATATGCCACGAGGGGCTGGCAGTATCCAGGCGCAACCAGCCACCCTGAACAACCGACACGGATTGGCCGTTAAAACCGGCCATCATGGAGGGACCGGCCACGGTCAGATACTCCGACACCGGAAGATCTTCATCAGCGAACTGGTAACGGCCGTGAATCCGCCACCGCCAGCGATAGAGCTCCTGTTCCAGCGAAGCGGACATGGCCACTTTGTAGAACGCGTCTTCGCGCCCGACATCTTCCTTCAACCGGTAATCGGTTGCACTGTACTCGCGACCGCTCACCGCCAGAAGACCAGTGCTGGCCTGCAAGCCACCCCAAAGCTCATGACCGCCCTTTGCCTTGACGCCAACTGAGGACAGTTCGTAACGGCTCTCTGATACCAGGCTACCCTTCTCCAGAGCGCGGCTGTCCCGCCCGGTATGGCGGGCAATACCATCAAACGCCAGACCAAATCTTGAAAACAGCGGACGACTGGCCCCGACGCCTACAACACTGGATTCGCCACTGGCGTTGTAGCGCCTGTCACCACTGGTAATGGCACGGCTGTAATATGAACTTCCGGTTTCCACGGTGACTTGGTTGGCTCCGGCGGGAAAGCGGTACCGAAACGACGTGGCGTTGGCGTCTGAGCGGTTTTTGTGGGACCGGGCATCGCGATAGTGAAACCCGATAGCATCGCTGCTGCCGACAAGGCTGTCGGCAGACACGCCAATGTCGCCATCCATTCCGTCGCTGTTCAGGGAGGTTTTGCCGGAAAACTTCAATCGGGATTTTAGCCAGTGTTCACGCTCATCGCGGAACGCATTCGCGGTGCCCTCAAAGTTATCGGCGTAGGGTTTCCAGCCATTACGCAACCAGGAACCCGATGATTCCGCGTACAAAGGTTGGCTGAAAACGCACCAAATAAGTGCGAACAACAGGGGATGTCTCAATGTTTCTGATCCTGCCAGTGAGCGCCGGCCGCCTGTCGAGATGGGTGCCGGTTATTCTTAAAAAATCGTCACTGCGGAATGTATTGCATTAAAGCCCTTAAATCCATCGCCAGTTGCTAAAATTTACAAAGTTAATCTTCATCTAAAACAGATGATTACGAACATCTCTGAAAGTTTTTTCTATAGATTTCAACAAGCGACAGGTATTGATAACTGGTGCCAGTTATTACCAAATTCTACATTTCGCTACCGAGACCTCCATTTGGAACACCAACTTGGTTACACTTGGCACAATTCGTGAGTCAGCCTACACGGACGACTGACTTCAAACAGGCCGTGACCGAAACGAAATAAGGACGAACGTTATGATCAAAAAGTGTCTCTTTCCCGTTGCCGGGTATGGCACCCGCTTCCTGCCGGCCACCAAGGCCATGCCCAAGGAGATCCTGCCCATTGTGAACAAACCCCTTGTTCAATATGGCGTTGAGGAAGCCTCTGAAGCGGGCGTTCACGAATTCGGTTTCGTCACCGGTCGAGGTAAAAGGGCCATCGAGGATCACTTCGACATCAGCTATGAGCTCGAGCACCAGATTGCCGGTTCGGGCAAGGAAGACCTGTTAACCTCGATCCGGGAACTGATCGACAACAACTCGTTCGCTTTCACCCGCCAGAGCGAAATGAAAGGTCTCGGTCACGCCATCCTTACTGGTCGCAACCTTGTCGGCGACAGCCCATTCGCGGTCGTACTCGCTGATGACTTCTGCGTGGCCGATGGTGCCGAAGAAGGTGTACTCGCCCAGATGGTCAAGCTTTACAACCAGTTCCGCTGCTCCATCGTGGCCATTGAAGAAGTACCGGAAGATGAGACCCACAAATACGGCGTGATTGCAGGCGAGTCCATGAAAGACGGCCTCTATCGCATCACTGACATGGTCGAGAAACCCGCCCCGGAAAATGCCCCCAGCAACCTGGCGATCATTGGGCGTTACATCCTCACACCGGACATCTTCGACATCATCGAGCGCACGCCCCCGGGCAAGAATGGTGAGGTTCAGATTACGGATGCGCTACTGGAACAGGCGAAGAACGGATGTGTTCTGGCCTACAAATTCAAGGGGCGCCGGTTTGACTGCGGCAGCATTGACGGGTTTGTGGAAGCGACCAACTACGTTTACGAAAACATCTACAAGAAAGGTAAGTAGGCGTCTATTTGCCGAGAATCTGCAGGATCATGCGCCGGTTTTCGCCAGAGGTTTTCCGAAACCGGCGCAGCAGTTCCATTTCTTCTTCTGATAGTTGAATCCGGCTGATTTCCTGCTCGAGTTCTTTCAAGGCCGTTGACAGATCATCACCCTGGCTGAACGCCAGGCCCGGCAGCTCTAACTGGCCCGTGTCCCCGACATCGTCCAGGTCCAGCAGGTCTTCCAGTGGGGTTTCCGTCTTCAGGCAAAAATCCAGTAACTCGGTGACACCCGGCCATGCCCGATGCCTCGCATCAGTCGCTTCCCAACTCACCACCCGTGCCTCGTCCACTCCGCACATTTCTGCCACGTCCCCGCACGACAACTGCCCGGTTTCCCGAATCTGACGCAGGCGGCGGTTAAAGGTTTGCAGGTACCGCATAGGAGTGTTCTCTGCCGAGGTTAATCTTGTGGTCGGATAACATTTTCGGTGAATCAAACCGGAAATGTAACGTACATATAGCTTTACACACAATCTACCTATAATGAATCCATTAGCAACGGAAATAACTCGGTATGGCGGCAGAAGCACTGGATAAGAACACCGCATGGGAGCTGGTACTGGACGCAGTGAACCGCAGCAATGTGACGCTTTCATTGCCAGGCAGTGATAAGCCAGCACTGGATATTGGCCAGAACGGCGAATGGGCACTTCGACTGCCAGCAGAGCTCGGCGCACGGGACCTTCTGTCGGTTTTCCTGCCGCTGTGCTGCCCGGTTGCTCAAGGCTCACGCTCGCGGGTTGTCGGCCAGATGGGGCAGAGCCTGGACGGACGTATCGCCACGGTGACCGGCGCCTCCAAGTTCATCAATGGCGAAGATGGCATTACCCACCTGCACCGCTTGCGGGCAGTGTCGGAAGCGGTCGTTGTCGGCGCCGGAACTGCATCCACCGACAATCCCAGGCTGACGGTTCGCAAGACGTCCGGCATTAATCCGGTTCGGGTGGTGATTGATCGCAACCATCGGGTACCGGACAGCCACCACTTGTTCAGCGATGAAGCATCCCCAACACTTCGCCTCGTCGCCGGGGACTACCACGCTGGCGATAAGCTGGCACCCCGCCACGGCGTAACAGATGTGCCCTGCCTCGGGCAGAATGACACCACGGACCCGGCCCATATACTCGCGGTTCTCGCGGACTTTGGTCTTCGCAAGATTTTTGTGGAGGGCGGTGGGCTTACCGTGTCTGAATTCCTGAATGCGGACCTGCTCGACCGGCTGCATGTCATGGTCGCCCCCATGATCATCGGCAGTGGGCGCCCGGCGTTTTCACTGCCGGAAATCAAGACACTCGACAGCGCCCTGCGCCCGAAGGCCCAGATGGTGGATCTGGGCAGTGACATGCTGTTTGATCTGAATTTCAGCCACTCGAGTGTCGGCGAGTGAATACGAACAGCACGCCCGGAAGGCTGGACAACAGGACCGCCAACCCGTAGCCGACACTGAGTGCAACGCCCTGCTCGGCCGGCATTCCAGCCATAGGCCAGAGCAATGCCGCAGCGCCCTCGCGCATTCCCCAGCCAGCGACGGTAACGGGAATAGCCATGACCAGCAGCAGAAGACTGCAAAGAGACACCAGCACCAGGGCCATGTACGGGTCAGCCCAATAACCCGCTCCCAGAGCCAACAACGAAAATACAGCCAGGTAACTGGCCACCACACCGGCGGAGGATACCACCTGGACACCCAGAGCCGGCCACCTCAACAGAGCCTTGCGCAAGTCACGCCGAAGCGCATGGACGTAGCTCTTCCCGCGCTGCCAAAGCCTGGCAATCAATACCACTGTCGCAACCAGGACGGCCAGCAACAACAGCGCCCGTTCGCCGTAGCCGGTGAAAGCCTCGAACATCCCGTATCGGGACCCTGCAAGCCAGCCCCCCAGGCTTAGCGCCACCGCCACCATTACCAGCTGGCCAGACAATCGTTCGATCATGACAGCATGAGCAGACGCAAGACGGGCACCGGAGTCGAGACTGTGACGCCAGGCCCTATTAACATCGCCCAACACCCCACCAGGAAGCACCTGATTGAGAAAAGTGGCAAGGTAGTACTCCCGCACCGCAACGGCCATGGGCAACACCAGACCAAGCCTCCGGGCGGTGTAACACCAGCGCCAGGCTGAAAGCACCACTTGTGCAACGGAGACCACCATAGCTGCCAATAACGTCAGTAACGAGAACTGCGCCAGTTCCCGCCAGAGCACGGCCAGATCCAGGAAGTAGCCAGTGGCCAATAGCAACAGCAGGGTGAAACCCCAGCGCAGGTAACGGGTTTGAGGCAGACGTCGCACGTCAGGCAACGCCTTCTCTGGCTGGCCGGGCGAACAGGTCTTCATGATCCACGCGGATTGACAGTCGTTGTTCGTCAGCCTGCTGCAGGCGCAGGTCAAACCAGCGCTCGGCCCGCTGACGCTCGTTCGGCGACTGCTGCATCACCGCGTCCCGCCAGCCCTCGAGCAAGGCGCGCTGAAGTTCGCTTTGACCAGGCGGCAGATGCCACGGGCTTTCCGCAACGGACACCTGATAGTCGCGCAATTCGAGCTGTTGCTTGAGGTAATTCGTCGCCGATGGCCCCAGCGCGGCGCCAGTACCCTTGTCATTGTGCTGGTGTTCGTTGACGGTCTTGCGTATCCAGTCGTCGTCCTGGTCTGCCGGCGACAGCTCGAAATCACCCGTGTAACTCAAAACGATAAACACACCGGCATTGTGTCTGGCGGCGGCTATCGCCAATGCCTCTAGCCAGTCTTCCGACATCAAGTCAATCAGGGCTGAAGCTGTGACCAGTCGCGTTCCATCCGGAATCTGCCCGGCAAGCCGCGTGGCACTCAAGTGACAGGCATGGGTTTCCAGCGGAACGTCCAGGTATTCCAAGCTCTCTCTGGCGAGGCCGAGCAGGTGTTCGTCCTGGTCCAATAGCACCCAGCGCTGGGGTACCGTCATGGCCGGCACAAGGTAGCGGGCGTTGGAGCCGGTTCCCGTACCCAGATCCACCACAAGCAGTGGCGGTGCGTGATGACCGCTCAGAACGCCCGGGTGACAGTACTCCTGTTCCGCCCACGCCAGCACCTCCGAGAGCAGCCTCTGGTTACGAGCTCGGTGATCTGCCGGCTCACGCAGTGCCAGCCAGCCACTGTCAAAGGTGGTGGGGTCTGGTGGCGGCAGCAGGTCCTCCAGTGCCTGCCGGAACGCAATGGCGGTGCTCTGCCAGCTTCGCAGGGAGCAAGACGCCTGTCGTGCCTGAGTAGCCGCCTCGCCAAGAGCGCCGGGATCTGACAGCCAGTCTTCCAGGCAGGCCCGCAGCGCTGCCACATCACCGGCCGGATACTGCCGGACGCCGGGCCGCAGGCCTGTCGTGGAAAGGGCACCCCCATCAGTGGTGATCACCGGCAAACCTGCGGCAATCGCCTCATCGATCACCATTCCGTACCCTTCATAAACGGACGGCAGCACGAACACGTCGGCTTTACGATAGGTGCTGGCCAGCTCGGTGTCGTCCAACTCCCCTGCAAGACTGATTCGACGTTCAAGCCCCAGGTTAGCGATAATGCCGCGAAGCTCATGGGCATAGCGCTCGTCGCGATCCAACGAACCTGCCAGGGTGCAGTGCCATGAATAGTTCCGGAGGTCGCTTAACGCTTCAACCAGATGATGCTGCGCCTTGCGTGGCGACAGGTGGGCAACGCAGAGCAGATGAATCGTGCGGCCCTCGGCTCTTGATGGCTGGGTTTCAGCGCCGATACCAGCAATGGTGTCGGCGCCCGGCTCAACCACGCGGATGGCGGTGGCCGGTACGCTGTAGTCTTTCAGGCGGTGCGCGGTGTGGGCACTGGTGGTGATTACCCCGGCCACCTTCGACAGCGCCCGACGCTCTACCCGGAAAAGCCAATCCTGTAACTCTTGTGTCAGCCCCGTTTCATCCGCCAGGGCGTGGTGAACCAGCGACACAACCCGCAAACGGGATGCATGGTTGGCGATCACGTCCGGAAGCCCGCCCATGGCCAGCCCGTCAAGCACCACCACCGAATCATCCGCGAGATCGGCAAGCACCCGGTTCATGGATGCTTCCGCCATCCGGTCTGGCACCGGGAAGCTGCCACATAACCCGGAAACAATGGCATCCACGCCATTATCCCTGAGCCCTGCGACAACACGCTGAACGTACCGGTAGCCTCCGGTTTTCTGTTCCGGATCCCCCGGAACGATAAACAACACCGACGTTAACGTCTCAGAGCTTGCCATGGTAGCTGGCCCAAGCAATATGGGACTCGCCGAGGCTGACCTTCATCGAACACAGACCCTTGCCGGTTTCACCCAGCCGGCCCTGGCGGATCGCCGCGGCCAGTCGGTCGAACACCGTCATCGCCATGAATTCGGTGGTGGTATTGCGAGTGGCAAATTCCTCTATGTCGTCCAGGTTCTTCATGTTGAACTCGGCAATCACCGACGACAACACCTCGGACGCCAGCCCGATATCGACGATCAGATCGTCGTTGTCGAGGGCTTCCCGCTCGAAGGAGACATCAACCACGTAGGTGGCGCCATGCAGGCCCTGGGCGGGGCCGAAGATGTCACCCTTAAAGCTGTGGGCGATCATCATGTGGTCTCTGACGGTAAGGCTGAACATGGGTTTTGGGTCCTCGATACGAATGATGGGAGTCAGTTGTCGGGGTATACAATACGATGGCAGAGAGTGTCGGAGGCCATCCCTCCAGCTCTGTTTCCAGCAAGTGCTGGCATAACCTCAGGCAGCGATTCGAAGGTGGTTTCGCCGCTGATCAGGCAGTCCAGGACATCATCCCGCAACAGATCCAGGGCCAACAGCATTCGATCCCGGTAACCCCAGCGTGGTCTCTGGTCAGGGTGAAGGTTGCCAACCTGGCTCGACCGTATCGTCAGCCGGCGAGAATGGAATGCCCGGCCCAGGGATACCGGTACTGTCTGCTCTCCATACCAGCTCATTTCAACAATTCGCGCTTCCTGTCCCGCCAGCGCAAGAGCGGTTTCAAGACCTTTTGGGTGGCCGCTGGCATGGATGACCAGATCATGATCGTCCTGTTGGCATTGGGTCTGGAAAGTCAGCCCCAGGGAGTGCGCAACCGCCTTACGCTGTGGATTGATATCCACAGCGGTAACCCGGGTACCCGGTATGCGGCTGGCAAGCCACGCAACCAGCAGGCCAACGACGCCAAGGCCAACCACTGCGATCCGCTCCCCCACTCGTGGTGAGGCGTCCCACAGGCCGTTAACGGCGGTTTCCATGTTGGCGGCCAGCACTGCCCTGTATTCCGGAAGGCCGGGCGGAAGAGGCACAACTGCGGATGCAGGAACCTGATAGTGCTCCTGATGAGGAAACAGACAGAACACCGACTGGCCAGCCAAAGCCTCCGGGCCTGACACAACACGGCCGACGCTGGCATAACCATATTTGACCGGGAAGGGAAAATCGCCTTCCTGGAACGGGGCACGCATCGAATCGTATTCCGACGGTGGCACACGGTTGTTGAAGACCAATGACTCGGTTCCACGACTGACGCCGGAGTATAGCGCCCGTACAGAGACCGCTGGACTGTCAGCGTCGGCCGCCGAACAATGATCGTAGGTTGCTGGGAGAATGGCCCCTTCCCCGAGCCCGGTCACCCAAAATGCGTTTGTCATATCGTCTGTTTCCTTACAGCGCACGTAACTCACTATAGTATACGCAGGCTATAGTACACGCGGCCTTGCCAGCTATAGTGCATACAGGCGCATCGCTGTTTTCAATAGGCCCTGTTTCGACCGGATGCACGCTCAATCATACGCTGGGGTTTAATGATGGATTTCCACACTCACACGTTCCGCCTGCCCCTGGCCGCCGATCTTGCCTGGTCCGGCGGACTGACGGCGCTCATGGTGACCGCCGCTGGCTTCGGATTCCACCCCCCTGCCAGCTTTTACGCGCTCGCCGTGCTGCTTTGCCTGGCAATTGCGGTGCCTGTTATTCACTTCTGGCCCGCGGAACAGGACTTCGGTTGGGCCAACCGGGCAACCCTGGTACGCGCCGCCCTCGTCATACTTCTCACCAGCCTGGCGCCGTTCACTTCCGAGTTAGGGAACTGGCTGTGGTTGTACGGGTCATTGTGTTTACTGGCGTTGATTCTTGACGGTGTGGATGGCGCCGTCGCCAGGGCCACGCGCTCAGAAACAGCGTTCGGTGCCCGATTTGACATGGAACTGGATGCGCTGTTCATCCTTGGACTTTGTATTGCAGTCCTGGCGCAGGGCAAAGCCGGCCCTTGGGTTCTGGCGTTGGGGCTGATGCGTTACGCCTTCGTGGCCGCTGGCCACTGGTTTCGCTTCATGGACAGACCACTACCCGACAGCTTTCGACGCAAAACTGTCTGCGTATGGCAAATAGTCACCCTGATGATTGCCATACTGCCCATTACGCCAACCGGTTTCGCAACCTCCACACTCGCTATCGCGCTGGTACTGCTCTGTTATTCATTTTTTACAGACCTGCGCTGGCTTTATCAAACAGGGAGAAAGACATGAAAACGTTCCTATCCACCGCTGTACTGACCGCCTCATTGGTATTGTCAGCCCCGGTTGCCATGGCGGAGCCGGAAACCTACATTATCGACGATGAACACTTCTCGATGTCGTTTGAGGTGAACCACATCGGCTATGCCCCGGTGATGGGCATGTTCCGGGATGTGGAGGGACAGTTTGACTACGACGAGGAGACCAGACAGCTCACCTCCGGGACACTGACGTTCAAAAGCAAAAGCGTGTTCACCAATCACGACAAACGGGATGGCCACCTGCGCAACGACGATTTCCTCAACAGTGGAAAGTTCCCGGATATCACCTTTGAGATCACCGGCTTCGAGAATACCGGGGACAACACCGGCATTGTGACCGGTGACCTGACCCTTCTAGGCAAAACCCGCCCGGTGGATGTTGATGTAACCCTTAACAAATCCGCCGAATACCCCATCGGGCACGAGGACTACACCCTCGGCATCACTGCCGAAACCACCATCAAGCGCAGCAATTGGGGCATGAGCTACGGCATTGACCAGGATCTGGTGGGTGATGAGGTTCGCCTCAGGTTTGGCCTGGAAGCCGTGAAAGAGTCCGGCTGGCTATGAGGTAGTGTGAACGGAATCACACCCTGAACACATTTTGTTACACATTCGAGTCATTTTTTTTGCGCGAAGTCAGTTTGGCCCGTTATGTTAATACAACAACAAAAATAATGGTGTTCGCACCATAGAATGCCTCCAACAAGGATCCAAAGATGCCACCTCGGTTGCTCTTGGCCCTAACGTTCGTCGTGTCCGGTGCCGTCGGCCTGGGATATCTACTGTCGGCCGACAATACAGTCCGGTTCTCCTGGATAACCGGGGAAAGCGAGGGCAGGAGCCCGTCCCCTTCCGGAACAGACACCACACGCTCCAAGCCTGCGCCGGCAGAATCACCGACGGTGGAAAAGCAGGAACCCTCTGAGAATGCGATTGGCTTCATGTTGGCCAGTGCCGCGGCCCAATACAGCCAGAACATCCGCTACCCGACCTACTCTATTCCGATCTCTGAAGACCAGGCCAGGGCGTACGCCGGCAACCGTTTCGACCCTGTGGAGCTACCGCTGGACGGGGGCGGAGAATTTACCGTCACGCTTGAGAAATACCGGTTCGTACAGGAGGAAGACATTCTGGTGGCGGCGAGCATTACTGGCTCCCAGGTGGTAGGGCCAAGCCTGGACGCAACCCTGGAGTCCCCCGAGTCTCGTCAGGCGATTGCCAGTACTACACTCCAGAACGAGGCCGGTGCCCCCTACTATGAAGGCATCATTGAGGCCGACGCAGAACCTGGCGAATATCGGTTGATCGTTGAGGCAACCATTGATGGCAAACCCGTACGTCACGTTTCGACCCTGACCATTGAGCCCGACCTGGGAGAGTTTGACGGCCTGGGCGACCCACGGGTGACCAACAACGACCTGATCATACCGGTTCATTTCGACGCCAAAGACCCCGGCTTCTATGCCCTCTCTGCCCAGCTCTACCACAACGGCCGCGCACTCGCGCAGCTGCAGGCCGAGAAGAGACTCGACGGAACCACCGACACCCTGGAGCTCAAAGCCCATGGCTCGGTGCTCGCCCATCGTGAGATTAGCGGTAACCTGGAACTGCGCAACCTGCAGATCCGGCGCCTGCCGGCCTCGCCCGGAGACCGCACCGACTATGGCTATGGCCCTGATGATGGCTACTCGTTTTCGCCACCGGACCTGGACGGATTGACCGACAGCCCGGCAGGTGACCCCGAATCAGAGCAACGTGCTGCCCTGATGCAAAGGCTGGCAGACAAGTTCTGATACAACAACAAAACAAAGACGGAGCCTTTATGAAAACAAGAAAGAAAAGTGCCTGTAAGACCGCCCTTGCGGTCGCCATCGCCGGAGGCTTGTTCGCCGGTACCGCCCACGCCCAGCTTGCGGGCCACAACGTGATCCTGGTTCACGGTTTCCAGCAGGAAGATCTGGCCAATCCACCTGCCAACCTCAATGAGGTGAAAAGTGCTGGCGAGGACTACTGGCGCACCTTCTGGCTGTCCCGTTCCGATGCACGTGTAGATTGGGGCAGCGATGGCCGTGTGGAAGGCAACATTGCCCAGCAGGCGTACCAGCAGATGCGTGAGATTAGCCAACAAGGCCTGTGCAGTGACTACTGCATCATCGTTTCACACTCCACCGGCGACCTGGTTACCCGTTACCTCCTGGAAAATCAGGCCCGCTGGCTGCAATCGGATGGACTACAGCCACTGAAAATCCTCGCTGCGATCGACTACTCCGGTGCCGGCGGCGGTACAGAACTGGCCGATCTGGCCCTCAATGTTGCCTACAACGACAGCTGGTACAACTGGCCACTCAAGCAAGCTGTCCGGGCCTTTACCGGTATTACTCCAGAGCCCGGTAAACTGGGGGTCGTCAATGACCTTCAAACCAATACCGCGCGCAATCTGGCGGTCAGCCCGAACAACGTACCCAGGCTACGATTTGTTGCCGGTGGTTCTTCGTACGGGGGCATCACCAAGCCATTCATCGCCGGCACTGACGACGGTGTTGTGCCCACGCACTCTGCCTGTGGCGCTACCACCAGTAATGGTATCGATTCCTGCAGCTCCAGCTTGAGCCTGGCCGGTAAGGTATCGAATCAGGATGGCCCGTCAGACCTCTACTACAACCACTTTCCGATCCTGATGAACGAGGGCGTTTCCCACAGCGGCGTTCTGGGCTCGGAGACCGGCAACATTTCGGTCCCCGTAGTAAATGACACAACCCTCAATGGGCTGCGTGTCGATTTCGCCAGTCGCACCTACAACAAGCGCTCCTGGTGGCAATGGTGGGGTTCCGGTGACCGGTATATAGAGGTACCGGGCTCGAATCAGACCGACATGTCGACACTGGTCTATAACACTCTTAACAACTGATCCTGCACATCAAGGGCTCACCCGCCCGAAAGGACCTAACCGGCTCACGGAAGAGCCATTTTAACCCGCCCATGATAAACTCCGCCGCTGTCCCGCCATAGGCCGGGCTCAGTCTACCCTCTGCAAGGCGGTTGTGAATGCCTCTCTCGAATGCCCGTAAATCTGATCTTTTATTAGTCGTTGTAACCTTAATGGCAGCCATCAGTTGGATATTTTCAAAAGAAGCCGTGTTGCTGATGCCCCCATTATTGTTCATGGCCATGCGCTTTCTGCTGGCAGGTTCCGTATTGGCCTTCATCGCGCGGCGGCCACTGAGGCGATTGAGCGCCGACCAGTTCAGGCGCAGTGTTGGTGTCGGGTTGGTGTTCGGAATAGCCATGAGTTTCTGGGTAATGGGGCTGTTTCATGCCACACATGTGGGGGAAGGCGCCTTCCTGACCAGCCTGGGTGTGGTGGTCGTGCCGGTACTGGCCCGATTCATTTTCCGTGAGGAACAGCCCGTCAGCACCTGGTTTGCCATCCCGGTAGCGGTTAGCGGCCTGGCGCTGCTATCACTAAAAAACGGATTCCGCCCGGAAATCGGGCAGCTTTTCTTCGTGGTCGCGGCGTGTATCTTTGCCCTGTTCTTCACTCTGAATACTCGTGCAGCCAATCAGCGCACCGTGGTCAATCGTCTGGGCGAAACCATTGAAAAACAACGCGTACCAGCCCTGCCCCTGACATCCATTGCTCTGCTCATCGTCGGGACCGTCACCCTTGTTGAATCCGCATTTCTCGAACCCTGGACACCCACGCTCAACAACTTCTCCGGCATCCTTGCCATGTGGATCATCGCCAGCGCCGTGGTCGGTACCGCTGGACGTTTTCTTCTTCAAACCTACGCCCAAAGCCTGTCCACCCACAGCCATGGCGTGGTAATTATGATACTGGAGCCTGTATGGGTTGCCCTGTTCGCCGCCGGCTGGTTCAGTGAAAGCATGTCTGGGCCTCAGATGGCCGGTTGCGGTCTGATATTCCTCGCGCTGCTCATCAATCGCTGGGGCGTGATCAGCAAGGCTGTAAAAGGCTGGACCAGAAAGCGGAAAACCTCCTGAAAGAGGTTGACCACGCCCATTGGAATCAGTATATTTCGTTCCCGTTGCAGGACGTAGGACCATAGCTCAGTTGGTTAGAGCGCTGCCTTGACATGGCAGAGGTCGGCAGTTCAAATCTGCCTGGTCCTACCATTTTCAATACGTTACGTGTTATCTGCAGCCCCCTTTCTCGATATTCTTCTCGATACTTTCGCAAACCGCTCCCCGCTTAACCCGAAATGCCTAAAATGATCGGGACGTATACCACCAGGAGCAACACTGCAATCAGGCCAAGCAGGTAAGGAATAATCGCGCGGGTAATACGTTCAAGCGGCAACTCGGTGACAGAGGATGCAACGTAAAGATTGATGGCCACGGGAGGCGTAATCATACCGATAGCCAGGCCCACCACAATTATTAACCCGAAGTGAATTGGATCGATTCCGAGCTGGACGACCAGCGGCAGGAGAACCGGGGTCAAAATGATCAGGGCGCTCGCTGTCTCAATGAACACACCGGTGATCAGGATGATACCCACGACGAGCAGCATAATGATGTACGGGTTCGTGGACAGCGATAGGACGGACTCAGCAATCGCACCGGGTACCTGCCAGCTCGACAGTGTCCAGCTCAGAACGGCGGATGTGGCAATGACGAACATAATAACCGCGGTTGTAATGGCTGAACGAATCAATATCCGGTAGATATCCGGCAACTTGAGATCGCGATAAATAAACAACGAGACTAACAGTGCGTAATTGACCGCAACCACTGCCGCTTCGCTGGGCGTAAATACGCCTGAAAAGATACCCCCTAGAATGATGACGGGGGTCATCAGCCCCCAACTCGCACTTTTGAGCGTGCCCCAGATGGTGGCGAAGGATAACGCGGTTCCTCGCGGGTAATTTCGACGGTAACCTTGGGTAATGGCAATAGCCATGAGCCCCAAGCCCATGATGAGACCGGGAATAAAACCGTTCAAAAAGAGCTTGGAAACCGATTGCTGAGCAATGACCGCATAGATAATCATCGGCACTGACGGCGGAATGACCACACCAATAGTGCCACTGGCTGCAATCAAACTGGCCGCTGCCGCCGGGTCATACCCTTTTTTACGCAGCTCCGGCACGAGGCTGGAGCCAACGGCTGCAGTGGTGGCAGCCCCTGAGCCGGATATCGCTGCGAAGAACATGCCTGCCAGTACGGCGACGATAGAAAGCCCGCCTTTCAGAAACCCAAACAGCGAGTCCGCAAAACTGACCAGCTTCTCGCTCACCTTGCCTTGGGCCATGAGGTCACCGGCCAGTATGAACATGGGTACCGCAACCAGGGCGAAAGAGTTAATCCCCTGAAACATCTGCTGGGTAACCACCATCAGTGGCACGCCCTGAAAATACAGCGCCGCCATTGTGCTGGCACCTATCGATAAGGCAATAGGTACGCCAATGAGCATGAACAGGAAAAAAAGAGCGAAGAGCAGCCCCGTCACGATGGAGGGTCACTTGTATCAGGGCCAGTCCTTGCCGTGTCAGGTCCTTCAGACAACAGCTCAACCAAATCAACTAATGCGCACCAACCCATCACTGCTCCACAGACGGGGATAATCGCGTAGACATAAGTCATTGACCAGCCCAGAGAGGCTGAGGTCTGGAAGCTTTGCATCTGCGTGTAACGATAGCCAACAAGTACCAGCGCAATCATGAAGCCCAGTGCAACGGCCACGGCCAGAATACGTGTCACTTGCCGCAACCTGCCTGGCAGCGCATCGACGAGAAAGGTAACAGCAATATGTCTACCGCGCTGAAATGCCAGGGTCGCGCCCATAAACGTAATCCAGACCAGCAGAAACCTCGCGACTTCCTCGGTCCAGCCCACAGCGGTAAAGAAAACCCTGGATACGATCTGCAGCGTGATCACGGCGATCAGTGCCACCATCGCCGCAAAAACCATGGGCTGCATGATGGCATCGATCGCGCGCTCAACTTTCTTCAAAATTCCCAACATACCTTCGTCGGGCCCTTTAACTATGGCTGCTGGGATTCACGAATCCGCTCGAGGTAATCACCAAACTGATCGCCATACTTCTCATAGACCGGCGCAACAGCAGCCTGAAAAGCAGCCAGGTCTGGATCTTCTACGATTTCCATTCCTGAAGCTCGAAGCTCTGCCAACTGCTCTGACTCCATTTCAGCATTCACAGTGCGCTCATGCTCTGCGGCTTCCTGGGCTGCCTGTTCAATCACCCCTTGGGCGGCTTCGGGCAGGCGATTCCACACTGGCATCCCCATGACAAATATAGCCGGCGCATAGGTGTGCCGAGACATCGTCATATAGTCTTGCGTCTCGTTGAGCTTAAAGGAATGCACGACGTTGACAGGGTTCTCCTGGCCGTCAATGGTGCCTTGTTGCATTGCTGTCAGCGCCTCAGTCCAGGCCATCGGAACGGCATTTGCGCCCAATTCACGGAACGTATCAACGTAAACAGGATTCTCCATGACACGTACTCGCAAACCGTCAATGTCATCCGGGTGACTTACCGGCCGCTCGCTATTAGTGAGGTTACGGAAGCCTCGCTCAGCGTATGCGAGGCCTTTGAGGTTGACGTCGCTCAACTTGTCCAGCAACTCCTGGCCAATGGGACCATCAAGCACTGAATAGGCCTCTTCTGGGGAAGAAAACAGGAAGGGCAATTCAAATACTGCCATTTCTCCGACGAAATTGGCGACGGGGCCATTGGTTATGACGCCCATATCCACTGTGCCAATTTGCATGCCCTCAAGCAGGGTGCGCTCGTCGCCGAGCGAAGCATTGGGATAAATTTCGACGGTCACAGCTCCGTCTGTGCGCTCACTGACCAGTTCCTGGAACTTAACAGCTGCGATGTGGAAGCCATCCTGCTCGTTGACGACGTGAGCCAGGCGCAAAGTAACGGGGTCCATGTCCGAAAACTCATCGGCAAAGACCGAAGAGGTCAGGCCAATGGCAAGGCCAAGAATTGCGGTACTGTGGGCGAGTTTATTCATTATCGTTTCCCCTTAGTGGTTTTTTATTGTGTGTTCACTCCCTGCTACACCTTGTAGAAATTCCTGTACCAGTCCACGAAGTTGGCGATACCCTCTTCCACTGTCGTGGACGGCTTGTAGCCCACATCGTCAATCAGGTCATCCACATTGGCGTAGGTGGCCGGCACGTCACCGGGCTGCAGGGGTAGAAGGTTCTTCTCCGCTTTCTTGCCAACGCGCTCTTCGATAATTTCAATGAACCGGGACAGTTCCACCGGGTTGTTGCTGCCGATGTTGTAAAGCCGATACGGCGCCTTGCTGGTGCCGGGGTCCGGCGTTTCGCCGCTCCACTGCGGATTGGGTGTGGCAACGCTGTCCAGGGTCCGGATAACCCCTTCCACAATATCGTCAATGTAGGTGAAGTCGCGCCTGTGGTGCCCATGGTTGAACACGTCAATGGGCTCACCCGCCAGGATCTTCTTGGTAAAGATGAACAGCGCCATATCCGGGCGCCCCCAGGGGCCATACACGGTAAAGAAACGCAGGCCGGTGGTGGGCATGTTGTAGAGGTGGCTGTAGGTGTGGGCCATCAGCTCGTTGGCTTTCTTGGAGGCCGCGTAAAGGCTCAAGGGGTGGTCCACGTTGTCGTGGATGGAGAACGGCATGGTTTCATTGGCGCCGTAAACCGAGCTGCTGGAGGCGTACACCAAATGCTTCACATCGTTGTGGCGACAACCTTCCAGAATGTTGGTGAAACCCACCAGGTTGGCGTCAATATAGGCGTGGGGATTCTCCAGGGAGTACCGCACGCCCGCCTGTGCGGCCAGATGAACCACACGTTCTGGCTTGTGCTCGCGGAACAGAGCCTCCATGGCGGGCCGGTCAGCCACGTCCTCGCGAACCTCGGTGAATCCCGGTTTACAGGTCAGGCGCTCAAGCCGTGCCTCCTTCAGGGTGGGGTCGTAGTAATCGTTGACGTTATCCACGCCGATTACGTCATCACCTCTGTCAAGCAGCCGATGCGCCAGATGGGAGCCAATGAAGCCCGCCGTACCCGTAACCAGAATTTTCAACGTGTTCTCTCCTGTTCCTTCAGAACGTCAGCCCGGCACTCACAAACGGGCCACCGAGGTCGATGTCCAGGCGGTCATCGCTGTCTTCGTAATCAATGCTGATCTGACGATAGCCGGCGCGGAGCTGTAACAACGACAGTTCATATTGACCGTAGGCGTTGTAGTCATAGATGGAATCGCCGTCGAAGCTGATGAGGTTCGCCTCGCCACCGACGGAAACACCGGTAAAGGGAAGATCAAAGCGGGCAGCCAGGTAACCCATCGGAATCACGCCGTCGACCTCAGTCTTACTGACCTGGCCATTGGTGGCCTGCTCTCGGACAATCAGCTCGCCGTCCAGATTGCGGGCGGTCACGCCCAGGTCAAGATTGGCCCAGTTGTCGAGCACTTCGTAATACAGGGTGACATCAAACTGGTTCAGGTCCAGATCCGAATCGACGTCGCCGGACACCAGGTCAAATTGCGTGGACACTTCGCCACTGCCGCTCTGCTCAATGCGGGTATAATTCAGGCGCACGTTGGGCAGTAGCGGCACCGGATGTTCCAGGTACGCACTCAGGTTGGCATTGGTGTCGTTTTCCAGGTCAAGGTCGTTTTCAACGTCGACCACGTCGTTGTTTTTGCCGGCTTTACCCGAGAGGTCAGAATCCCAATAACTGACACTGGCACCCACCCCGACCACATCAGCGATGGCAACTGGGGCAGCGATGAGCAATGAGCCGCCGATGGCAAAAATCAGTTTACGCATAGTGCACCTGTCTTATGGTTGTTGTACCTGATTGATCAGTCGAAACGAATACCGAGACGACGACCAACTTCTTCGTAGGTCTCAATCACATCGCCCAGTCCCTGACGAAAACGGTCCTTATCCATCTTTTTTCGGCTTTCCCTGTCCCAGATACGGCAGCCGTCGGGGCTGAATTCGTCACCCAGAACAATCTGGCCACCCGAGCGGCCAAATTCCAGCTTGTAGTCCACCAGCAGCATGCCGGCTTCCTCAAACAGCGCCTTCAGTACGTCATTCACCTGATAGGTCAGTTCTTTCATTCTGGCAAGTTCGTCGGCTTCCGCCCATCCAAAACTGACCGCCAGAGACTCATTGACCATGGGGTCATGCATGGCGTCGTTCTTCAGGAACAATTCAAAGGTGGGCGGATTCAGCGTCAGCCCTTCCTCGACACCCAGACGACGGCAGAGACTGCCCGCCGAGATGTTACGAACCACGCATTCCACAGGGATCATGTCCAGCTTCTTGACCAGTGATTCCGTGCCCGAAAGCAGGCCTTCAAAGTGTGTGGGAATGCCGGCTGCTTCCAGCTTCTCCATGATGAACGCATTGAAGCGATTGTTCACCATGCCCTTGCGGTTAAGCTGCTCTTTCTTCTCGCCGTCAAACGCCGACGTATCGTCGCGAAATACCATCACAAACCGGTCGGGGTCGTCGGTACGGTATACGGATTTGGCCTTGCCCGCGTAAAGCTCTTCACGCTTTTCCATGTCAGGTCTCCGGACGTGCCCGCTCTGTGCAGGCACTGCTTGCATTAGTAAAGGTATTCGAACAGTTCTGAAAGCAGCTCGGACGAGCGATTCTCACCATCGTAACTCCTGTCTCTTATACACATCTCCGAGCCCACGAGACGGACTCCTATCTCG
>CAJXOQ010000008.1 GCA_913057975.1 uncultured Marinobacter sp. | reverse complement strand
TCCGAAGACAATGGCGGTGATATTACCGACGACGAATTCGAGCGGTTGTTGGATGCCCTGGAAGAGGAAGAAACCAGCGCCCCGGTTTCCAGTGGCGACGGCAATGAAACTTCCGGCGGTGACGGAGGGAGCGGAGACGACATCTCCGATGATGAATTCGAGGCCCTGCTGGACCAATTGCATGGCAAGGGGCAGTTTTCAGGCCCGCCTGAAACCGGCAAGGCAGCCCCTGACAGCCAGAATACCTCGGCTGCCAAAGCTGCCAGTGATGAGATCAGTGACAGCAAGGGTGGCGACGACCTGATTTCGGACGACGAGTTCGAAAAGTTGCTGGATGACCTGCACGGCAAGGGGGGGAGCCCTACGGCGGAAACTGCCAAGTCAGCCCCTGCGCCTGATGCGAAGCAGCCAGCGGCCACACCCGCCACTGTCAAGGCTGACAAGCCCGACCAGCCGGCGGGTAAACCTGAAAAAGTGCCTGCGGAAAACGGCAAGACGAGTGCAGCACCTGCGATGCCAGCACGGGACGCCAACGCGCCTGTGGCCGAAACCTCTGTACGGGTGGACACCAAGCGCCTGGACGACATCATGAACATGGTGGGTGAACTGGTGTTGGTGCGTAACCGCTTGCAGCGACTGGGCGCCCAGAGTGAAGACGAGCATATGCACAAGGCCGTCTCCAACCTGGACGTGGTGACCACCGATCTTCAGTCCGCGGTGATGGCAACGCGGATGCAGCCCATCAAGAAAGTATTTGGCCGCTTCCCGCGGGTGGTTCGCGACCTGGCCCGCAGCCTGAAGAAAGAAATCAACCTTGAGATGCACGGCGAAGAGACCGACCTGGACAAAAACCTGGTGGAGGCGCTGTCCGATCCTCTGGTCCATCTTGTTCGCAACTCGGTTGATCACGGTATAGAGGCACCCGATGTTCGTGAAAAGGCGGGCAAGCCTCGCCAGGGCCGTGTAACTCTGTCTGCCGAGCAGGAAGGGGACCACATTCTATTGTCCATCGAAGACGACGGTGCCGGAATGGATCCGGATGTGCTGCGCCGAAAAGCGGTGGAAAAGGGCATCTACGAACAGGATGCTGCCGATCGACTGACCAACAGCGAGTGCTACAACTTGATTTTCTCCGCCGGATTCTCCACCAAGGACCAGATATCCGATGTGTCCGGTCGCGGTGTCGGCATGGACGTGGTGAAAACCAAGATCAGCCAGCTCAACGGGCAACTGAGCGTGGAGTCGGAGCTGGGCAAGGGGTCCCGTATCGTCATCAAGGTGCCGCTGACCCTGGCCATCATGCCTACCCTGATGATCATGCTTGGCGACCAGTCCTTCGCGCTGCCACTGGTGAACGTGGTTGAGATTTTCCATCTGGACCTTAGCAAGAAGAACATAGTGGATGGCCGCGAATGCATTGTGGTTCGAGACAAAGTCTTCCCGTTGTTCCACATCAAGCGATGGCTGGTCAAAGGCGCCGCTGGTCAGCCGGAACCGGAGAATGCTCACGTGGTTATCGTGGCGATGGGAACACGACGCGTCGGTTTTGTGGTGGATCAGTTGATCGGGCAGGAAGAGGTGGTGATCAAGCCCCTGGGCCGGGCCCTGCAGGGAACGCCGGGTATGGCGGGTGCAACCATCACTGGCGACGGCCGAATTGCACTCATAATTGATGTTCCGAGCCTGCTTCAGAACTATGGCAAATGACGTTTTGGCAGGCCCAGGTTTAGGAGAAATGGATGACGGTTTCTGTCCTGGTCGTTGATGATTCAGGTTTTTTCCGCAAGCGACTGACGGAAATCCTGACCGCTTCCGGTCAGATCAAGGTGATTGGCGTGGCCACCAACGGGCGCGAAGGTGTCGAGCTGGCTGAGAAGCTGAGGCCTGACGTCATTACCATGGATTACGAGATGCCCGTCATGGACGGTATCAGCGCCGTCCGTGAGATCATGAAGCGACACCCGGCGCCGGTGTTGATGTTCTCATCCCTGACTTACGAGGGTGCCCGGGTGACCCTGGATGCCCTTGAGGCGGGTGCGGTTGATTTCCTGCCCAAGAATTTTGAGGAAATCGCCCGGAATTCCAGCCAACTTCAGAAAATACTCATTGAGCGTGTACTGGATGTCGCTGGCAGTCGTCCTGGTGCGAAACTGTCGCCGCCGCCTCCTGCTGCAGCCCCGACGCCTTCTTCCCGCGGCCCCGCACCTGCAAGACGCAGCGCGCCGGAACGGCCGGCGGCACCGGACAGACCTTCTCGCAGCAGCGCCCCTGAGCCTGAAACACCGGCCCGTCGTTCGATTCGTCGTGGGCCGGCGAAGCACTACAGTGTGATCGCCATCGGCACGTCGACCGGCGGCCCGGTGGCCTTGCAGCGTGTACTGATGGCGTTACCGACCGGGTTCCCCGCGCCTGTGGTTCTCGTTCAGCATATGCCGGCCAGTTTTACCCCGGCGTTTGCCGAACGGCTGAACAAGTTATGCCAGATTGAGGTGCGCCAGGCCGAAGACGGCGAAATGCTGAAGCCGGGTTTGGTGCTGCTTGCCCCTGGGGGCAAACAGATGATGATTGAAAACCGGGGTGGCCAGGGCAGGATCAGGATTCTTCCAGGAGATGACCGGCTTAACTACAAGCCCTGTGTGGATGTGACGTTTGGCTCCCTGGCCCGTAGTTTTCCCGGCAAGACCCTGGGTCTGATCCTCACGGGTATGGGTTCAGATGGCAAGGAAGGCTGTCGCCTGATGAAACAGTCGGGCTCCGATATCTGGTCCCAGGACGAGAAAACGTCGGTGATCTACGGTATGCCCATGGCCGTGGCCAAGGCCGGGTTGTCCGACGAAATTCTGGCACTTGATGACATTGGTCCCCGCCTGGCAGATGGGGTGAGCTGATGGATATTCTCAGCCTGCTCGGCGTCATTCTGGCCTTTGTGGCGATTCTCGGTGGAAACCTGTTGGAGGGCGGCGCCATCAGCTCGCTGTTCAATGGCCCAGCCGCGCTGATCGTCATTGGTGGTACGCTCGCAGCCACCATCCTCCAGACCTCCTGGCCGCTGTTAAAGCGGGCCTTTTCCCAGGTGCGCTGGGTGTTCTTTCCGCCCTATATCAGTCTGGAAGATGGTATCGGCAAGGTCATTGACTGGAGCGTCAAGGCCCGTAAGCAGGGTTTGCTGGGGCTGGAAGGGTTAGCTGAGAAAGAATCTGAACGCTTTGCCCGTAAGGGGCTGCAACTGCTGGTGGATGGTGCTGAGACAGAAACCATCCGCAGCATCATGGAGGTGGACCTGGATTCCCGCGAACAGCGGGATCTGGAATCCGCCCGGGTGTTCGAGGCCATGGGTGGTTATTCGCCCACCATTGGCATCATTGGCGCGGTGATGGGGCTGATTCAGGTGATGACCAACCTCGAAGATCCCCAGTCACTGGGCAGCGGTATCGCCACCGCGTTTGTGGCCACCATCTACGGTGTAGCACTGGCCAACCTGCTGTTCTTCCCGGTTGCCAACAAGTTGCGCGGCATTCTGCGGGAGCGCACCCGTTATGAAGACATGATGATCGACGGCATCATCGCCATAGCTGAAGGCGAGAACCCGAAATCCATCGAGTTGCGCCTACGGGGCTTCCTGTAGTGCCGGCTCCGGAGCCAGGGGTAAGCTGATGAGACGACGCAGGCAACAGGATGACGACCTTCACAACAAGGAACGTTGGCTGATTTCCTACGCCGACTTCATCACCTTGTTGTTCGCGTTTTTTGTCGTAATGTATTCCGTGTCGTCGGTGAACGAGGGCAAGTACAAGGTATTGTCTGAAACCCTGACCGGCGTCTTCAATGCCCCCCAGCGCTCCTTCCAGCCCATCGAAGTGGGCGACCAGCCCCGGCGCGCGACGCCGCAGGCCGCCGAGGATGTGATTAACCCGCCGGTGACTGAAGCTCCGCAAAACCCCTCCATGAGTGCAGAAGGGCGCACCGAGGCGCTGCGTGCCATGGCGGACCAGTTGGCTTTGGAGTTCGACGAGCTGATCAATCAGGGTGTGGTTACTCTGGAAACCAGCGACGAGTGGTTGGAACTGAGTCTCCGCAACAGCCTGCTTTTCGGCAGTGGCGATGCCGAGCCTCATTACGATGCCTTCGACGTGGTGGAGAAAATCGCCGGTGTACTCCGCAACCGGGATAACGCCATCCGGGTTGAGGGCTTCACAGATAATCGCCCGATAAACACCGGTGTCTTCCCCTCCAACTGGGAGCTGTCCGCTGCGCGATCAGCAGCGGTTGTGCGCATGTTGTCGATGGAGGGTGTTGAGGCCGAGCGGCTGGCCGCCGTTGGTTACGGTGAGCACCAACCGGTGGCCCGCAACGATACCGAGGAAGGCCGCCGTCGCAATCGACGCGTGGTCCTGTTGATCTCCCGCGACGCCAGTATCCGTGGCGCGATGCGATAACACCTTTCCGATCATCACGTTGCAGAGTCATGGCGGAAGGTGCCTATAGGCGAGTTGGCACAATATCTGTATTAACGTCTGTACATCTTTAGGTCCCGGCAAGCTCTTGCCGGATTGTTTTCAAGTTGAACGTATCCTGGCCGATAACACGGTAGGCGTGCGACATTTCCGGAACGGGTATTTCTGGAGAATCAGTGTGGTGACGAGGTTGGCGATGAATTTTGTGACGGATATGGAGTGCACAGCGTGCGCATCTGGGCAGTAGCCAACCAAAAGGGCGGTGTGGGCAAAACCACATCGGTTGTCGCCTTGGGTGGCCTGCTGGCCGAGAGTGGTAAGCGTGTACTGGTGGTCGACCTGGACCCTCACGGATCACTGACCAGCTGGTTCGGGTATGACCCGGACACCATTCCCCACAGTGTGTTTGATCTGTTCCAGCACCAGGGTAAAGTACCGGATGGTCTGCCGGCCCAGTTAATTACCGAAACCTGCTGTCCGGGGCTATCCCTGTTGCCGGCCAGCACAGCGCTGGCAACTCTCGAGCGGAGAATGGTCGGTGTTGAAGGCATGGGGCTGATTGTATCCCGGGCCCTGACCCAGTTGTGGGGCGATTTCGACTACGTCCTGCTGGACAATACGCCCTCGCTGGGCGTGCTGATGGTGAACGCGCTTGCCGCTGCCCAGCATCTGATTATTCCGGTACAAACCGAATTCCTGGCCATCAAGGGCCTTGAACGGATGCTGCACACGCTCACCATGATCATGCGCTCCCAGAAGAATCAGCTTTCCTACACCATCGTACCGACGCTGTTTGACCGGCGTACGCAAGCCTCGGTGAAGAGCCTTAACCAGTTGCGAAAGACCCACAGCGATACGCTCTGGCGTTTTGCCATTCCAGTGGACACCAAGTTCCGCGATGCCAGCCAGGCGGGGGTCACCCCATCGTCCATGGATGCTGAAACCCATGGTGTCCGGGGATATGCCCGCCTGCTGAGCGATCTACAGGAAATAACACGCTCGGTCGCGGAGCGTCGGCATGGCTGACAAAAAATTGACACAGGTGGCGGACCCTGGCTCGGCCATTGCCAGCTATCTGGATGAACTGCTGCATACAGCGACAGATAGCGCTCTGCATGAGGAGCCGGAACCGCCAAAACCGGTGGTTCGTGAGCGCACTCGCATCGCGCCGAAGCCGGCGCCCATCGTGGCCCGTCCGGTTGCGGAAAAAGCACCAGAGGTGGAAACGCCCCCGGTTGAGCACAAACAGGCCGCCGATATTCCGTCGCCTCCCGAGGTGGAGCCCCCGGGGCGACCGGAATGGTCGGACAAGCCTTTCGAGTGCCTGATCTTTACGGTGGCAGGGCTGCAACTGGCGGTGCCGTTGATACTGCTTGGCGCCATTCACCGAATAGAAGAGCCGGTGAAACCGATCCCCGGCAGCCCCCGCTGGTATATGGGCATGCGCCCGGACCAGGACCATAATCTCCGAGTGGTGGATACGGCGGAATGGATCATGGTGGGCCGGGTACCTGCGGACGCACGGGACAACTATCGCTTTGTGATTCGCCTGGACAGCAGTGAGTGGGGGTTGGCCTGTGACGATGTCGCGCAGTCGTTTACCCTGCAACCGGATGAAGTACGCTGGCGCACGGCCCGCAGCAAGCGGCCGTGGCTGGCGGGCACGGTCATTGACCATATGTGTGCGTTGATCGATGTGAAAACCATGGCGGACTTGCTGGTTCGCGCCGAGCGGGAGCACCACCTCGATCTGAGTTAGCAATTTACGGTTACCGAATGAAACCGTGCTCTGCTGGCACGGTTTGTGCCCTTAACTATAGTATTGGGCACTGATGATGAATTTTTGACGATCAGGTTGCCCGCCGGGCGGCCGAACAGGAGACACAAGGCTATGGCATCCCCGAGCGGACAGCAAAATCAGGCCCAGGATGATCAGGTACTGCAGTATGTAACCTTCAGGCTGGATGACGAAACCTATGGTATCGACGTCATGCAGATCCAGGAAGTGTTGCGATACACCGAGATCGCGCCGGTTCCAGGTGCCCCGGATTACGTTTTGGGCATCATCAACCTGCGAGGCAATGTGGTCACCGTTATTGACACCCGTCGTCGCTTTGGCCTGGCGGATGCGGAAGTAACAGATGCAACACGCATTGTGGTGATGGAGTCGTCCAACCAGGTGATGGGTATCCTGGTGGATTCGGTTGCCGAGGTGGTGTACCTGAAAGCCAGTGAAATCGAGACCGCGCCCAACGTGGGGAACGAGGAAAGCGCCAAGTTCATCCAGGGTGTGTGTAACAAGAACGGCGAACTGATCATATTGGTCGAGTTCGACAAGATGTTGTCAGACCACGAATGGGCTGAAATTTCCTCACTGTAATGCCGGCTTTGGCCGGACAGCAGGCTGGATGGGCGCCCCGTGGTTTCAACTAACCGAGGACGTCCATCATGTTTGCAGAAATCTCTTCCCTGGCCCCGTGGCTTCTGACAGCCGCTGCCCTGTGCCTACTGTTCGCCCAGGGTATGGTGCTACGCCGTGAAAACCGAAAACTTCGGGAGCAAATGAAAGAGCGCTGCGAAACCCTTGGCCGCGAGCTCCACGCAACAGCCAGTGGCAGTATGGGGGTTGGGCAGCGAGTGGTCACGTGCGAGCGCCAGCTTCATGAATTGCGCGGCATGCTTGATGAAATGCGCCAGAACGATCCGTTGAGAATTTCCTACGATGAGGCCTCACGGTTAGTGGACCTGGGGGCGGATATCGAGGACCTGATGAATACCTGCGGTATTTCGCGGCCGGAAGCCGAACTGGTATCAGCGCTCCGTAAGCGCCAGGCGGCCTGACCTAAGGGTTTATCCGTCTAATCTTCACGGGGCCGTCCGACGTCCTCTGGCGTACGGCCCTGAAGATTGAAGGCAAAGGCGAGGATTTCAGCCACCACCCGGTAGAGTGTCTCCGGGATTTCGTCGTTCAATTCCAGTCGAGCCAGTATGCTGGCCAGCTCCGGATTTTCGTACAGCGGCACATTATGCTCACGGGCAATGCGGATGATTTCCTCCGCCAGTTCGTGGGTACCGCTCGCCGCAATGACTGGAGCCCGTTCGCCATCGTATTTCAGTGCCACCGCCGCCGGCGAATCTGTTTTCTGATGATCTTTGCTCATACCCGCGTGTCCACCAGCCGGTGCTCAAGACGGGTGTTTGCACCCCTTGGTGTCCCTCGCCGGCACTCCAGGTCCACCACATCCAGGCCGATATCCGAAAGGCCCTTTCGTAATTGTGGCAGATCTTCCCGCACCTGACGCAGCGTGGACTGGTTCTCCGCCCACACCTGCGCAGACACCTGATCCTGCCGCAGTGATACATCAAAATGCAGAGGACCGGCTTCGTCCAGGTCCATGGCCAGTGAAAGACGCCACTCCGTTGCCCGGGGGGTGCCAGAGGTTTTCTGGCCGCTGTCTGCCGGGTCCTGTTCGATTCGCAACTGGGCGATCCGTGGTTCGTTGTTGGGGTTGAGCCAGGGGAGCTCCAGCAGCATGGTTGATACCGGCGTTGGCGCCTCTGCCGTGGTCCGTGTGGAGAGTATCTGGCTGTGTAACTGATTTACGGTAATACGATTGAGCATGCCAGCCAGCAGCCTCAGCATTTGCCCAACCGTTGGTTCTGTAGATCCCTGTGGTGGCGGAGGTGGAAACGTATTGGGAAACTGAAGCGGTGCCTGCACCAGTTCCGGACTTGCCAGCGGTGTAAAGCGGTTGAAGGCGTCGGGGCCGCTCCCCTGTTGTGCGAGCAGGGTGGTAATCACCCGGCCGATAGCCAGCTTGAGATCGGGTAGGGCAGCCTGGGGTGCTCTCGCCAGCCGCGATTCGGCGAACAGCCCGCTTTCCTCAACCCACTGCCGTAACTGGTTGGCCGCACCGGGTTGAGTTCCGGCGCCTGGCGTCAGTGACTGGCTGGAGGGCAGCCGTGATACCAGTTGTTCAATAGCCTGCCTCACCGGTTGGGGCAGTGGCTGTGACGGATTGTTGATGGGTGTTCCAGTGGGCACAACGCTGTCGGGTCTCGCACCGCCGGTGAGCGTTGTCAGAATTCTGGCAAGGCCAGCATCGATGGACTGCTGCCAGGGCAGGCGCTGCGCCAGCGCCCGGGAGATAGTGGTTTCCGGCGTCTGGGCCAGCTTGCCCATCAGTTGCAGTTCATTGCCAGCACGCATGACCTTGACCCAGTCACCGGTTTCCAGGGATGTGTCTCCGATGGCCGCCTGAACGGTCAGCGACTGGCCACGAATCTCCAACAACAATTGCGCGCCGGCGGAGGATTGTCGGTTGATCACGTCTGCCACCCGAGCGAGTGTTGCCTCGCGATTGGCAAGCTTGAGCTGGTCAAGCTGCACGCGGGCGGAAGCCGCGTCCAGCGCCGCCGAAGGTTGTCCGCCGGCTGGCCGCTGAACGATCGGCGCCGGCGACTCGGTTTTGGGTGGTGGTGTGGGGTTACCGTTTGGTAATTTCATTGCCACTGATTTGATGTCAGACAAGAGTATTCCTGAGGCGCTTTCGCTATAATACGCCCCGCCGGTAAGTATTGCCTTTCCGAACGTCTGAACCCGCCGGGTCAGTAATGTGTACACCAGCTCTGGGGCCCCGATGTCTGAGCCGTTACTACAGGCTGTTAATCTGCAGTGTGAGCGTGATGACCGGATACTGTTCCGGGATCTTTCTGTCTCCATACTGCCCGGTACTCTGACCCGTGTCGAGGGGCCTAACGGCTCTGGCAAGACCACGTTGCTTAGAATTCTTGCCGGACTGAACGACAGTTACAGTGGTGACCTGCTCTGGCGGGGAAGGCCTCGTCATACCTACCGGGAAGAATTCCTCCGCAATATGCTCTACCTTGGCCATCGCCCGGGTATCAAGCCGTTGCTTACCCCCATGGAAAATCTCCGCGCCCTGATGGCCGGGCGTCGATATGTGGCCGATAAGATGCTCTGGCAGGCATTGGAAGGCACTGGCCTGGGTGGTTTCCAGAACGTACCCAGTCGTAATCTGTCCGCCGGACAGCAACGTCGGGTGGCGCTTGCCAGGTTACTGGTTGCGGATGAACCCCTGTGGATTCTGGATGAGATATTCACCGCCATTGATGTCCACGGTGTGGCTGCCCTCGAGCGATTGCTGGTGGAGCGGGTAGCCAGTGGCGGCGCGATCGTGGTGACCACACACCACGACCTTAATCTACCGTCGATGCACCGAATTACCCTGGGGGGGAAGTCATGACCATGGCCTCTGAAGCCGGGCTTCCTGTTCGTACACCGAAGGAGTCGGTAAGCGTATTGTCGGCCATGAAAGCGGTATTCTCGCGGGATCTGAAAACCGCCTTTCGCCAGCCCCAGGATCTGCTTAATCCGCTACTGTTTTTCGTCATGGTCGTAACGCTTTTCCCCCTCGGGGTTAGCCCCGAAGTATCATTCCTGCGGGAGGCGGGTAGCGGTATCCTGTGGGTTGCGGCCTTGCTGTCCGTGTTATTGTCGCTGGATCATCTTTTCCGTCATGATTTCGACGACGGCACGCTTGAGCAACTGGTACTGCAGCCCCAGCCGCTGTTTTTACTGGTACTGGCGAAGTCACTGGCCCATTGGGTGCTCACTGGCCTGCCACTGGTGATGCTGGCGCCTGTTCTGGGGGTGATGGTGCATCTTGAGGGGAACTCTGTTGCCATTCTGTGTCTAACGCTGCTGATCGGAACACCGGTCCTCAGCTTGATCGGTTCCATTGGTGCGGCATTGACCCTCGGACTGAGATCGGCAGGCGTGCTCTTGTCCCTGCTGATCATTCCGCTGTACATTCCGGTGCTGATATTCGGCACAGGCACGGTGATGGCTGCGTCTGAGAGCGCGCCGGTGGGTGGACAGCTCGCGTTGATGGGGGCGTTTCTGGTGTTGGCGCTGACACTGGCGCCGTTCGCATCGGCGGCGGCCCTGAGGATCAGTCTGTCCAACAGTTAAAGGTAAAAAGGTAACAACCTGATGTGGCAAATTTTTCACAAGCTGGGGTCGCCAAAATGGTTCTTCGGCATTGCCTCAGCACTGATGCCCTGGCTGCTCGTGGTGGGGGCAGCCCTGTTGTTGACCGGTATTGTCTGGGGGGTGGTGTTTGCGCCACAGGATTACCTGCAGGGTAACAGTTACCGCATCATCTTCATTCACGTACCGTCTGCGTTTCTGGCCCAGTCGGTGTACATCATGATGGCCGTTGCGGCGCTGGTTACCCTGGTTTGGCGTATGAAACTGGCCGATGTTTTCGTCAAGGCCGTGGCACCGGTTGGTGCGGTGCTGACCTTTCTGGCCCTGTTTACCGGCGCGGTGTGGGGGAAACCCACCTGGGGAACCTGGTGGATCTGGGATGCCCGGCTTACCTCGATGCTGATTCTGCTGTTTCTTTATTTTGGGGTGATGGCGCTGGGAGCGGCCATCTCCGATGAGAAATCCTCGGCACGTGCCGTGGCCGTGCTGGTACTGGTGGGGGTGGTCAATATACCGATCATCAAGTATTCCGTGGAGTGGTGGAATACCCTGCACCAGCCAGCGACGTTCAAGCTCACGGAAAAACCGAGTATGCCTGCGGAAATGTGGGTGCCCCTGTTGCTCTCGATATTGGGTCTTTATCTGATATTTGGCTGGCTCGCCTGTCTGCGCATGCAGACCGACATACTGGCGCGTGAAGGCCGCACACGCTGGGTAAAAGAACTGATTCAGGTACGGGAGAATTGACGCAATGGCATTCGACTCATTTGGCGCTTTTCTGGCGATGGGCGGCCACGGCCCATATGTCTGGTCCTGTTATGCGGTGTTTTTCCTGCTGATGGGAGTCATGACGTGGTGGTCGCTGCGTCAGCGGCGGGTCGTGATCGCGCAACAGCGACGCCGCATGGCCCCCATTCCGTCGGCCGACGAGCGCCCAGCGGCGGCCAGCTTTACCCGAATTGAATCTTCACAAGACTGACTGGTAGATCAAACATGCACCCGATCCGAAAAAAACGGCTTATCATTGTCCTTTTTCTCCTTGTCGGGGTGTCGGTGGCCGTGGCCCTGACCACCTACGCGTTGCGGCAGAATATCAACCTGTTTTACGACCCGAGCCAGATTGCCGCCGGCGAAGCGCCGGTGGACGTTCGTATCCGTGCTGGCGGCATGGTGGAAGAAGGATCGGTCGAGCGTGATCCAGAGAGCCTGAAAGTGGAATTCAAGGTGACGGACTTTACGTCGTCGGTATTGGTTGAATACACCGGCATCCTGCCGGACCTGTTTGCTGAAGGGCAGGGCGTTGTCGCGATGGGACGGATGGACGGCAATGGCCGTTTTGTCGCGGACCAGGTGCTGGCAAAGCACGACGAGAATTATATGCCACCGGAAGTGAACGACGCCCTGGAAAAGGCCGCCGGCAAGCGGGCTGCCATGCCTGGGGGAATCGGTGAATCCAGCGCCGGTTACTAGCGTTGCTGGCCCACGTTTAAGAGAGTTGGAGAATCCTAATGTATCCGGAACTCGGACAGATCGCCCTGATACTCGCGCTGTTGCTGGCAGTGCTCCTTTCCGTGGTCCCCCTGGTAGGCTCGGTGACGGGTCGTGACCAGTTGCTGGCCTTCGCCCGGCCGCTGTCAGCGGGCCTGTTCGTCTTCGTTGCCCTGGCCTTTGGTCTCCTGACCCACGCGTTTGTGACCGATGACTTTTCCGTGGCCTATGTCGCCAACAACAGCAATAGCATGCTGCCCTGGTACTACAAATTCAGTGCGGTGTGGGGCGGCCATGAAGGCTCACTGTTGCTTTGGGTGCTGATGCTCGTTGGCTGGACGCTGGCGGTCGCCGTGTTCAGTCGACGCCTGCCGTCGGTGATGGTGTCCCAGGTGTTGTCGGTGCTCGGAATGGTTGCGGTGGGCTTTCTACTGTTTACCATCATGACCTCCAACCCCTTCGATCGTACGCTCCCCAACATCCCAGCCGATGGCGCCGACCTGAATCCGCTGCTGCAGGATTTTGGGCTGATCGTGCATCCACCCATGTTGTACATGGGGTATGTGGGCTTCTCGGTAGCTTTTGCCTTTGCCATTGCCGCGCTGATCAATGGCAAACTGGATGCGGCCTGGGCTCGTTGGTCCCGTCCCTGGACCACAGTGGCCTGGGCTTTCCTTTCCCTGGGCATTGCCCTGGGTAGCTGGTGGGCCTATTACGAGCTGGGTTGGGGCGGCTGGTGGTTCTGGGACCCGGTCGAGAACGCCTCGCTGCTGCCCTGGTTGTCGGGAACGGCGCTGATGCACAGTCTGGCTGTCACCGAGAAGCGCGGCGTATTCAAGAGTTGGACTGTGCTGCTGGCCATCGTAACCTTCGCCCTGAGCTTGCTGGGAACCTTCCTGGTGCGTTCCGGGGTGCTGACCTCTGTCCACGCCTTCGCCTCTGACCCCGATCGGGGGACATTCCTGCTGGCGCTACTGGCGATTACTATTGTTTCGAGCCTGACCCTGTATGCGTTCAGGGCGCCGGTGGTGCATGTGCGCTCCCGTTACGGCAGCCTGTCCCGTGAAATCTTCCTGTTGATGAATAATGTGTTGCTGGTTGCAGCAACCCTGTTGGTGTTGGTGGGGACCCTTTATCCATTGGTCCTGGACTACCTGGACATGGGGCGGCTGTCCATCGGTGAACCCTTCTTCAACCTGACCTTCAGCCCCCTGGGGATTGCTGCCGGCTTGCTATTGGGGGCAGGCATATTCTCCCGCTGGAAGAAAACCGACGGCGGCTGGCTGGGCCGCAAGCTGCTGTGGCCGTTGGCTGTCAGTATGATCGGGACCAGCGCTGTGCTGGTCGGGTACGGCACGTTCGAGCCTTGGGCGTTTGGGGGCCTGTTCTCAGCGATGTGGATTACGGTGGCCACCCTTTGGGATCTCTGGGAAAAGTCGGGGTCACGTAAGGGCCGTCTCCATGGCCTCAGGCGCCAAAGCCGCAGTTACTACGGCATGGTGTTCGGGCATCTGGGGCTAGCCATCACCATGGCGGGTGCGACGGTCGCCTCCAATTACGGCATCGAGCGGGATGTACGCATGTCACCCGGCGACACCGCGATGGTGGGGGATTATCGGATTGCGTTTGCCGAGATAGGTAACCGAAGAGGGCAGAATTTCACCGCGGAATACGGTCGTTTTGAGGTTTACGATTCGGATGGCGGTCTGATATCCACGCTTTACCCGGAGAAACGCCGATACATGGTTCAACGCAACACGATGACCGAGGCCGGTATTGACGGCGGTCTGTTCCGGGATATTTTTGTCGCCATTGGTGAGCGGGTGTCTGATGATGCCTGGGCGATCCGGCTTCAATACAAACCGCTGGTCCGCTGGTTGTGGCTGGGGGCGCTGTTTATGGCCGCTGGTGGCTTCCTGGCCATTTCGGACCGCCGCTATCGCATTCGCGACAAGGTTGCGGAAAACGGTAAGGCCAAGGCACCGAACGCAGGCGGTGAGCGCGGAGCAGACCCGGCAGGAGTGGTGTCATGAAGCGGCTGCTGCTGTTCACGCCGTTGATCCTTGCTGTGGTACTCGGAGTGGTTCTGTTCGCCGGTATTGGTAAGGACCCCAACAAGCTGGAGTCGGCGCTGATCGGCAAACCGGTGCCCGAGTTTTTGTTGACGGATCTCCACAACGAAAGTCGCGAGCTGACTCGTGAGGTTTTTGAAGGGCATGTGTCCCTGCTGAATGTCTGGGGTACCTGGTGCCCGGCCTGCCGAGATGAGCATGGTGATCTGGTCTGGCTGGCGGAAGAGAAAGGCGTGCGTATCGTTGGCCTTAACTATAAGGACAACCGGGATGATGCCCTGGTCTGGCTTGATCGGTTGGGCGACCCGTATCAGGTGTCGATCTACGATCCCCGTGGCAGCCTCGGGTTTGACTTGGGAGTTTATGGCGCGCCGGAAACCTATGTCATTGATGTCGAAGGTATTGTGCGTTACCGCCACGTTGGCGTGGTCAATGAAAAAGTATGGGAGCGGGACATCAAGCCCATCGTCGACCGGTTCAGGGAGAAGATCTGATGTGGCGTCCGGTGTTTGCATGGCTGTTGCTGATGACAATTGCTCCGATGTCGGTGGCGGATGCCCGCGACGTATACGGGTTCGATACGCAGGCGCAGGAGCAGAGGTTCCAGACCCTGATTTCGGAGTTGCGTTGCCCGAAGTGCCAGAACCAGAACATCGCCGATTCCAATGCGCCGATTTCCAAGGATATGCGCGAGGAGGTTTACCGGATGATGTCTGACGGCGCCAGCAACGAGGAAATTGTCGGAGCACTGGTCGACCGCTTTGGTGAATTCGTGCGATACAAGCCGGAGGTGGATAGCCGCACCATCCTGCTGTGGGCAACGCCAGCCATTGTCGTCCTGGGTGGCCTGATGGTGGTGGCCGGGATTGTCATCCGCTCCCGCAGGGCAGGCCAGGACGAGCCGGCCCTGACCGACGAAGAGCGTGCACGGGCATCCAGAATGCTCGATGGCGATGATTCGAGCCGCACCTGATTTCAAACAACACTCTTTCTCAACCGGATTAATGACCGTTCTATGACACAGACCTTCTGGCTGACGGCCGCTGTATTAATCGTACTTGCCCTGGCGTTTGTAGTGGCGCCGTTGTTCCTGCACCGTTCCGGCCGGCGCGCGGAAATGGATCTGCGCAACCAGAACCTGCTGGCATATCGCAGCCGAATGGCGGAACTTGATCGCGAGTTTGACGCCGGCGCGCTGGACGAGGAAAGCTATCAACAACTCCGGGAAGAGCTGGCCGGCAGCATGCTCGATGATGTCCCGGATGCTGAACGTGGCGTTATTGACTCACCGGACCGGGCCAGGGGCGGGAAAAGCGCCATCGTCATTGCGATTGCCAGCCTCGCGGTGATTCCTGCCGCTGCGGTATTCCTGTACGGACAGTGGGGCGCTATGGACGACGTCGAGCAGTTCCGCGCCATGCAGGAAATGATGGCAGCTGACAGCGATCGCGTGGGCCAGATGCAGGAACTGACGGCTCAGCTTCGCGAGCGGTTGGAGGACAATCCAGAGAACACCGATGGCTGGGCCATGCTGGGGCGTAGCTATATGCGCATTGAGCAGTATGAGGACGCAGCGTGGGCCTTCGAACGGCTGGCAAAGAGTATTGAGGATGATGAGAGCGGCAAAGCTGTCGCCTGGGGATTGTCAGCCCAGGCTGCATTTTTCCTGAGCGAGGGTGACCTCAACCCAGCGGTGTCGAACGCCATTGAAAAAGCCAGGTCGCTGAATCCGGACGAGGTCAATTCCCTTGGCCTACTCGGTATCCATGCATTTAGCCAGCAGAACTTTGAGGAGGCGATCCGGTATTGGGAGCGCATCGTGTCGGTGGCGCCCAATCATCCCCAGATTGCCTCCATCCGCCAGGGCATTGAGCAGGCCTATCAGCGCCTGGGTCGGGAGATGCCACAGGAGCAGCCGCCAGAGGTATCCGGGGCCGGCGTGACCGTCCGGGTGGAAATAGACGAAGCATTCCAGGGCGAGATTCCTGACGACACCACCCTATTTGTTCTGGCGCGTCGGGCGAATGTCCAGAGCGGGCCACCGCTGGCTGTGGCACGGCTGAGTGCGGGACAGTTACCGATGGAGATACGATTGGACGACCGCTTCAATATGTCCGCGAATGCAAAGCTGTCGGAGGCGGGTGAAGTGCGCCTGCAAGCGCGGCTGTCGCGCTCTGGCAACGCCAGGCCCCAGGCGGGTGACTGGCAAGGCGAGGTGGATCAGCCGGTGCCGGTGGGTGAAGGCGAAAACGAGCCTGTTACCCTGGTGATCGACACCCAGCTGGTGCAATGATCTGTCACCGGCTGGTGCTCAGGCCCTGCGGGTAGAGCGGCGGCAGCTGATCCCCGGGAGCCGATTCACTGGCGGTTCCACGCACGCGGATCAGCGCTGCCACAAGCCGTTCTCCCTGCCACGGCTCTGACGTGGCCGATTCACCGGGTGTCCCGAATAATCGCTGTTGAAGCTGTTCGATCTCGGCGGCCAGTTCCGTGTCGTCCAGAAAACGGTTCACATCCGTTACGCTTTGGAAGGTGCGTTCCGGATGCCTTTGAGACATCCAGCGCACAAGCCGGTCGGTGGTTTTGGGCGATCCCGCCTGCGCTGCCTCGCACAGATCCCGGAATAGCCCCTTTTCCCGGTTGTCCCCCTGACTCGCCACGACCTTGCCAGCACTGGTGCGGCGCCTGCTGTACCACCAGGCCGCCAGTGTAATCAGCCAGCCCGCCAGGACGGTCAGGGTGGCTAACGGCCAGAATCCGACACCGGATTCCCCGTCAGGCTCATTTGATATCGGGTCATTGTTGGGCTTGGTACCCGCTTCCGAGGCGTCTTCCAGTTTATCGGGCACCGAGTCGATCTGGCCGGGAATCCCCTCAACAACCAGCGTGTGTGCAGGAATAACCGCTACTTTTTCGCTGTCGCTTTCAGTATCCCACCAGGGGATCCGGATTTCGGGCAATGTTAACTTTCCTGGCTGCACCGGTACCAGTGCCGTGGTCTGGGTCAGTGTCGAGGCCAGCCCGTCGGGGCCAGGCGTGGTCGTGCGCTCGGGCTTCTCCGGGTAGGCCCGTATGCTATCGGGTGTCTGTTCCGGGAACGGAGGTAAGGATTCGGCAGGCAGGCCCTCCGCCCTCATGGTGAGGCTTCTGGTGAGATTCTGGCCCGCTGTCAGGTTCTGGTTTCGTGGCAGTCCGGACTGATCCAGCTCCAGCGTGCGGGCGGGCAACCAGGTGTCTCCGCTGAATCCCGCTGGCACACCCTTGACGGTGATATCAAACAGGTTGGCGCTGTCGCGCAGAAACTTCAGTTGGCCCTGCTCATTCCGGGCCTGGCCCTCAAAACGGATGGGTTGCAGGCTGAGTTGTCCCTCCCTCTGGGGAAACAGTGCGTAACGGCGCTCAACCACACGATAGCGAACACCGTCCCGGTAGCGGGTGTACTCGTTCTGCTTGCCCAGCGATTCGACAATGGCATTCGGGTGCTCCGGCTCGGAGAGCTCGCCGCGAATGAGGTTACCGGTGAAAAACAGTTTGATGGTGAACACCAGTTGTTCCTGGACATACACCTCCTCCTTGTCCGCGGCCAGCTCGATAAAGCTGTCCCTCTCGGCGTCGGGCTCCTGATCGGGTGGGGTGCCGCTGATCACCTTGATGGCGACCGGGGCTGAGCGGGCGTCGCGGAAGCTCAGGGATGGAATGGTCAGCTTGCCTGTCTTTTTGGGCGCGAGCTGGTAAGTCCATGTGATCTCGCCCATCATCTCATTGTTGACGGTGCGGATAGAGTATTGCTGATTGCGGGCGAGAATCTCGAAGTCGCCTTCCACCTTTTCGATGTCCGGTTTTGGCAGGTTCGACAAGTCAAAATCGAACAGGTTTCCCAGATTGATATCGATTTTGGTGCTGCCCTTGACGCTCAGGGTAAGCACTTCTCCTTCGTAAAGGCGGGTTCTGTCGGGTTCAGCGATCAGATCATTGGCTGCCATGGCCGGCCCTGCCATGGTGACAAGCAGCAGTATCAGAATAAACGGACCGGTCAGCCGGCTTACCATGGTGTATCGCCCTCGTCAGATGGTGTTTCCCGTTCCTGGTATTGTTGCAGGAATTTGCGCCTCAACAGGCCGCCCGGATTATCGGGCACGCGCCGGAGCCATTGTTCCTGCCCCTGGGTCAGTGGAGAGGTGTCCAGTTCCGCCGGTGCCCTGGATACCTGTCCGTCGGCTTCCGAAGAGTCGGCATCACGCTGGCGGTGTTGATCGCCCTCCGCCTGGTTTTCCTGTTCGTCGCTTTGGCCGTTCTGCTGGCTATCCTGTGGCTCGTTGTTCTGCTGTCCATTCTGTTGATTATCCGGCTGGTTCTGCCCCGCCTGATCTGACGGGTCGCCGTCCTGGTTCTGGGTATCTGACCCATTCTGTGAGTTCTGCTGGTTACCCTGCTGCTGTTGATCGCCCTCCTGGTCTGACGATTCACTGCCGTCCCCGCTTGATTGGCTCTGTTGCTGCTCCAGCAGCTGTTTCACCAGGTCCCGGTTGAACAAGGCGTCTTCATGTCCAGGTTGCTTCGCCAGCACATTCTCGT
Organism: uncultured Marinobacter sp.; assembly: GCA_913057975.1. Lineage (GTDB taxonomy): Bacteria > Pseudomonadota > Gammaproteobacteria > Pseudomonadales > Oleiphilaceae > Marinobacter. The sequence continues at coordinate 31,071 of CAJXOQ010000008.1, read as the reverse complement.
AGGCCTTGAGGGCTTCTTCCAGCTTGCCGGCACGGGCCAGGGCGTTGCCGCGGTTGTAGCTTGCCCTGGGTGTGTCTTCGCTGGCGAACGTGCCCGCTGCGGACTCATAGTCACCTGAGCGATAGAGTGCGCTACCACGCCACTGGGGATTGTCGAGAACCTTGGCTGCCCGTTCCGGGTCTTCTTCGATCAGCGCGGGCGCACGCTGATCCTCCCGGGACCAAAGGGCGTCCCAGTCCACGGCCATTGCGGGACGAGGGGTGAGGGGCAGAAGTGTTAGCAGTACCGCCACCATGGCACCGCGACGCCAGCCGAGCAATGCCAGTGGTGCGGCCAGCCACAATAGCCAGTAGCCATCATCCTGCCAGCGGTTGACCATCAGGTCGCGCTCGCTGTCTTCCCAGTTGTCCGAGTCGATGGGGCGCAGTTCCAGGGCGCGGATGTCCTCGTCCGTAATGGTCAGGCTATGACTGTCTCCACCATTGCTCTCCGCCAGTTCCGCCATGGCTGAGGGGTCCGCATGGGTAATCACGATGTCGCCGCCGTCACGAATGAACCCTTGGCGCGCCAGTGGTATTGGGCCGCCCTCTGAGGTGCCAACGGTCAGAGTGCTGAGTATGAACCGGCTATCCGTCATGGCGTCGTTGATGCGGGTAAGGTAGCGCTCGTCCACATTGTCTGCAATCAGTAACAGTCGTCCGGTTCCGGGGGCGCCCTGTTCCAGCAGGTCAAGGCCACGTTGTACGCCGAGGTCGGTTCGGTTTCCCGCAGCGGGCATGATCACCGGTTCGAGTACCTCCAACATGCCCTCGATGGTATTGCTGTCATCCGTCAACGGTGTGACCGCATGAGCGTCCGCGGCATAGACCACCAGGGCCGTCAGGCTGCCCTCCCGCGCCTTCAGGATATCGCGAATCTTGCGCTTGGCCATGGTCAGACGGTCGGGTTCTACATCAGTGGCAAGCATCGATAGCGATAAATCCAGTACGATGACGAGACTATCATTCTGCTGTTGCAGTGGCGTGGGCGCTTTGCGCCACGACGGGCCGGCAAGGGCAACGGCAAGCACCATGATGGCGGCAACGACCGGCAACACGGGCGAGCGTTTTTGACCGCCAGCAGTACCAGACTGACTGATCAATGGGCGCAGCAGTTGCGGCGGTATCACGCGGCTCCAGCCACTGTCGCTCTGGCGGACCCGTTTAAACACCAGCGGCAGGACAAGGGCCACAAGAAGTAAAAGTAGCCACAGTGGGCGCAGGAAGTGAAAATCAGCCATGGTTCCCTCCCCGTGCGTTGTTTCTGGTCTCAAGCCGGTTGCTGGCTACTCTGGCGCTCTGGAGTAGCAGCCAGATCAGGACTGCAATCCCGGCGGGCCAGACGTACAGTTCAGTCACCGGTCGATAGTGCTTGCCTTCCAGTTCGATGGGTTCAAGCTGGTTGATACTTTCATAGATCAGTTCCAGTTCAGGCAGGCTGCGGGCCCGGAAGTACTCACCGCCGGTCTGCTGGGCGATTCGCGTCAGCAAACCTTCATCAAGGTCGCGGGATGGGTTGACCCGGCGGGAGCCGAGCAACCCACGCTGAACCATGGTTTCGGCACCAATCCCGATCGTGTAGATGCGTACGCCGGCGGCTTTTGCAATCTCCGCCGCCTTGTCCGGCGCTATCTCACCAGCGGTGTTGGCGCCATCGGTCAGCAGGATCACCACGCGTTGCTCCTGGGGGCGATCACGAAGGCGCTTGACCGCCAGACCAAGGGCGTCGCCGATGGCTGTGGCCCGACCGGCCATGCCGATACCTGCCTCATGCAGCAGCGTGCGAACGGTGGCGAGGTCAAAGGTCAGCGGCGCCTGGATATAGGGTTCCGTACCGAACAACAGCAGTCCCAGGCGGTCACCTTTACGGCGCTGGACAAAGTCATCCAGCACGCGCTTCACCGCCTGTAGTCGATTTATGCTGCGGCCCTGGATAACCATGTCTTGTTCGTCCATTGACGGGGAGATATCCACTGCCAGAAGCAGGTCACGGCCGCTGACTGGCAACTGTACCTGTTCGCCGACGTGTTGGGGGCGTGCCAGGGCCACGACCAGCAGCAGCCAGATCAGCAATAGTGCCAGTTGCTGCCAAAGGGGAGTGTGGCTGCCGCTACGGCTGACGCCCGGCAGGTCCGACAACCAATGCCCGACAGGGAAAACAGGTGCCTCCACAGCCTGAGCACTGCGCTTGCGTAGCCGGATAATCAGGGGCACTAGAGCCAGTAACAGGGCCCATGGAAATGCAAGGCTCAGCATTTCTGGCCTCCCAGCCAAACGCGGGCGAACGCGACAGCATCACTGGTATGGCACTCGGGTGTCGGTTGCCAGCTGCTGTTCACCATGGCTTCTACCACCGGGCGTGAGGCTATGCGATCCTTCGGGCTGGTTTCCAGAAGAAAGCGAACCCAGGGTTCGCCGGACAGGGATTCCGGGAGGCGTTCTGGGTAGCGGATGCGCGCGGCTTGTTTCAGTAAAGCGTTCAGCGCACCGAACCATTGGCTGTTGGGTGTTGCGGCCTGCTCCAGTCTGTTCAATTCTGTGTTGGCGGTTTTCAGCCAGCGGTTTCTGCGCCGTTTCCGTCGGATCAGCAAGAACGCCAGAGTGGCCAGGGCAATAGCAATAGCCATTAGCAACCACCAGCCTGGCGCCGGTGGCCAGAAGCCTCCGGATTGTGGCAGGTGAATGTCTCTGAGCTGGCTCAGTGGGTCCTGTTCCATCATGGGGTCTTTGTGGTTCCTGTCATCCGATGTGACCTCGGGGGCCAAGCAGTGCCTGCAACGCCAACGCTGGCTGATCGCCGGTCATGACGCTGGCGGGCTGGACACCTGCCGTTCGAAAGCACTCCTCAAGGGCCTCTGTATGCTGGCGAACCTTGTCCGCATAGGCCCTCTGGAAGCGGGGGTTGCTGCTATCGAACCACACCGGTCCGTCTTCGCCAGCAATGGCGAAACGACCGCTTTCAGGCAGCTTCAGTTCCAGCGGGTCTACAACTCTCAGTGCGCTGACAGTGTTGTGACGTGCCAGTGAACCGAGTAGCCGCGACGTTTCAGCGGTAATGGTCAGGAAGTCACTGATGACGAAAATGCGGCTACCGGTATGGGCCACACGGCGCGCTTCCCCTAGGGCGGTATCCAGGGTGGCGTTTTCCACGCCGGCGGCTGCAGTAACATTCGCGTCGCGCGTGCTTCTTTGCTGTCTTGCCACGGTGTCGAGGAACTGCAGTACCGATTTCTTGCGCCGCGCCGGGCGTTGTACGGTAAGTTCGTTGCCGTTGAAAACGATTCCTCCCACCTGGTCGCCAGACCAGAGGGCAAGCCAAGCCAGGATGCCGGCAATTTGAGCACCGCGGACCTGTTTGTAAGCACCGGTGCTGGCGAAAAACAGTGAAGGCCCGAGGTCGCAAAGCAGGAGCACGGGGCGCTCGCGCTCTTCCTCGTAGAGCTTCGTGTGCGGCGACTGCCGTCGGGCGGTCACCCGCCAGTCGATGCTGCGGATATCGTCCCCGGGTTGATACTGGCGCACCTCAGCAAAGGCCATGCCCCGTCCGCGCCGGGGAGAGCGTTGCAAGCCGGCCTGCCGGGATCTTACCGGGCGCGCAGCAGGCAACTTCAATGCGCGGGCATCTGCCTGCAGGCGAATGAGACCGGAAAGGGGAATATGGGTCGCTGGCTCTTCGGGCGTCATGGTCACGGTGTCAGGCTGTTACCGGAACGCGGTCTATCAGGCGCTGGATAATGGCATCTGCAGTCAGGCCTTCGGCTTCGGCTTCGAACGTCAGCAATATACGATGGCGAAGGACGTCGAAGGCAATGTTACGGACATCGTCCGGGCTGACGTAGTCCCGTCCTTCCAGCCAGGCCATGGCCCTGGCGCAGCGATCCAGCGCGATGGTGCCTCGTGGGCTGGCTCCGAAGGCAGTCCAGCGGGCCAGTTCAGGGTCGAGTGACGCCGGGTCACGGGTGGCCAGCACCAGAGCCAGCAGGTATTGCTCGACGGGCTCTGACATATAGATGTCGGAAACCGCATGCCGGGCCTCGAAAACCTGGTCGGCCGTCAGGCGGACTTCAGCGGCCACCTGTCCACGGCGGTAATCGTTGCGCGCAAGGTGAAGAATCTCTCTTTCGGCCACGGCGGATGGATAATCAATCACTACATGCATCAGGAATCGGTCGAGCTGGGCTTCAGGCAGGGGGTAGGTGCCTTCCTGTTCGATAGGGTTCTGGGTGGCCATTACCATGAACAGGCGATCCAGCGGGAAGGTGCGCATGCCGACACTGACCTGGCGTTCGCCCATGGCTTCGAGTAACGCTGACTGTACCTTGGCCGGCGCCCGGTTAATTTCATCGGCCAGCACCAGGTTATGGAAGATCGGGCCATGCTGAAACTCGAACTGTCCCGTTTCGGCACGATAGATCTCACTGCCGGTCACGTCGGATGGCAGCAGGTCCGGGGTGAACTGGATACGGTGAAAGTCGCCTTCGAGGTGATCGGCGAGGGCCTTGATGGCGGTGGTTTTGGCCAGGCCGGGAGCGCCCTCTACCAGCAGGTGGCCATCGGCCAACAGGGCAATCAGCAAACGGTCCACCAGTTTTTCCTGGCCAATAATCCTTTTTGCTAACTGAGACCTGAGCTCTCCAAACGTATGCTGTAATGCCATGGGGGGTGTCCACTCCTACTGCAGAGACGGTTCGCGTAAGTAGATGCCGCAGTTTTCGCATCTGTGGGGCAAAAATCAAGGCTTTGACTATGCTTATGTGACGGTACACCGATTACGTTTATTTCACACTCACAGAGGTCGACTATGAATGCGCTGACGATCGCCAGCAAGGAACAGTTTTTCCAACAGCTGGACGAAGCTTTCGCTGAAAAAATAGCGAAAACCGAAGCGAAAAAGATCAGTGAATTCGCGAAGCAGCATTATGCTCACATTCCTCTTGAAGAACTTATAAGTCGACGATTTTCCGATACCTATGGGGCTATCCTCGCGGCCTGGCAGTTTCTTCAGAAACGGTCCGCCGAGGAAACCCCTGTGTCCGTGTTCAATCCGGACCTCGAAAGTGATGGCTGGCAGTCAACTCATACTGTCATTTTTATTCTTCATCCGAACATGCCGTTTCTAATCGATTCCCTGCGAATTGCCATTAACCAGCGGGAAATCGGTACCCACTCGATTCAGCACTCCATACTTCAGGTGGAGCGGGACACTCAGGGCAAACTGAAAAAACTGCATCCTCCGAAAAAGAAGTCCGCCAATGCCAGCTACGAGGCGTTCATTGTGCTGGAGATTGACCGGCATAGCAGCCCGGAAGACCTGAGATCGCTTGAAGAGGTTCTGCAAACCATTCTTCATGAAGTCCGCATAGCGGTCAGTGACTTTCCGATTGTGACTGAAAAAGTCAATGAAATCAGTCGGGAGCTGGATAATACCACGGCCGGTATTGACGAGGAGGAAAAGGAAGAGGCGAAGGCGTTCCTGGCGTGGCTGGTCAAGGACCACTTCACCTTCCTCGGCTACGACGAATACGATTTCGCCAAGGACAAGAACGGGTTGGTGGTCCGCCGTGTGGAGAATTCCGAACTGGGTATCCTGCGGGTGAATAACGAGCGCCCGGATCGCGTTCGGCTCAATGAACTGCCACAGCGAACCCGGCACGAAATGACCCGCACCGATGATATCTTCATTTTCGCGAAGTCGGCCCAGCGTTCGCGGGTTCACCGTCCGGCCTATCCGGACTACATCGCCGTCAAGAAGTTCAACAGTAAGGGCGAAGTGGTCGGCGAGCGCCGTTTTCTGGGTTTGTATACCTCACGGGTCTACAACGAACGCCCGGATGAGATTCCCCTGCTGCGCCGCAAGTTCCAGACGGTCATGCGGCGTTCGGGGTTCCTGCGCGATGACTATGCGGGTAAGGAGCTGGATCAGATCCTCACGGTGTACCCCCGGGACGAACTGTTCCAGATAGAGCCGGGAGAACTGCTGTCCATCGCCAAGAGCATTCTCTACATCCAGGAACGTCGTCGTATCGAACTGTTCATGCGGGAAGACGTGTATGGCCAGTTCGTGACCTGCCTGGCGTTCTTCCCCAGGGATATTTACAACACGGAGTTGCGCCTTAAAGTCGAGCAGGAGTTGCTGGAGACCTTGGGCGCCGAAGACATCGAATTCGTGACGCATTTTTCCGAGTCGGTTCTGGCGCGGGTGCAGTTCACGATACGGGTGCCCCAGGTGGAAAACCGGCAGCTTCCGATTTCCGAGATTCGCGACAAGGTGATCGGGTTGGCCCAGTCCTGGCGTGATGGCCTTCTGGAAGCGCTGACCGAGGCCTATGGCGAAGAGCAGGGTAACGAGATGTTCCGCGTGTACTCCGGCGGTTTCCCTGCCAGTTACAAAGACATGTTCTCGCCCCGGCGTGCTGCCATTGATCTCGAGCATATATCCGGCGCGGCGGGGGAAAAGCATCTCACCATGAGCTTCTATCGAGCTCTGGAAGAGGATGAAAGCACACTCCACTTCAAACTTTTCTATCCGGATGAGCCGTTGCCACTGTCCGATGTCATGCCGATTTTCGACAATCTCGGGTTCCGGGTGATCGGCGAGCATCCCTTTGAAGTCAGTGACCGGAAAGGGCAGACGGTATGGATACATGACTTCACGCTGCAGGCCCACAGTGGGAAAGTGGTGGATATTCACCGAATCCGTCCCATTTTCGAGGATCTGTTCCGTCGCGTGTGGTACGGCGATGCCGAGAATGACGCTTTCAACCGGCTGCTGCTGTCCTCCTACATGAGCTGGCGGGAGATTGCCCTGCTGCGGACCTACGCCCGCTACATGCGTCAGATCCGTTTTTCCAACAGCCAGACCTTTATCTCCAACACTCTGGTTAACCATGTGGACCTGACGCGGTTGTTGCTGGAATTCTTTGAGGTGCGCTTCAATCCGGAGCGTTATCAGAGCGAGGGCAAAAGTGCGGCCGCGCAACAGAAGCTTGAGATCGAGTTCAACGCCGGGCTTGATGAGGTAGAGAACCTGAGTGAAGATCGGGTCCTACGTCTGTTCCTGGAGCTGATGCAGGCTACCCTGCGTACGAATTATTACCAGCCTGACGGTGAAGGTCATACAAAGCCGTATATCAGTGTGAAATTCGACCCCTCCTGCATTCCGGATATGCCGCTGCCCATGCCCATGTTCGAGATTTTCGTCTACTCACCGCGGGTTGAGGGTGTGCATCTGCGTGGTGGCAAGGTGGCTCGAGGTGGTTTGCGCTGGTCCGATCGTTTCGAGGACTACCGCACCGAGATTCTCGGGCTGGTCAAAGCCCAGCAGGTCAAGAACGCGGTAATCGTACCAGTCGGTGCCAAGGGTGGTTTCGTGGCCAAGCGCCTTCCGGACATATCGGATCGCGAGGCTTTCCAGGCTGAGGGCATCGAAGCCTATAAGACCTTCATCCGTGGCCTGCTGGACATTACCGACAACCTGGTGGACGCAGGTATTCAGCCTCCAGCCTCGGTGATCCGTCACGATGAGGATGACCATTACCTGGTCGTGGCTGCGGACAAGGGGACTGCAACCTTCTCGGACATCGCCAATGGTCTGGCGGCGGAGTACGGCTTCTGGATGGGGGATGCCTTTGCCTCCGGTGGCAGCAACGGCTATGACCACAAGAAAATGGGCATAACCGCCCGTGGTGCCTGGGTGTCCGTGGAGCGCCATTTCCGCGAGCTGGGCATCAACCCGGCGCTGGATGAGTTCACCGCTATCGGTATCGGTGATATGGCGGGAGACGTATTCGGTAACGGCCTGCTTTCCTCGGAAAAGACAAAGTTGGTCGCCGCCTTCAACCATGTGCACATTTTTATCGACCCGACGCCGGACGCGGCCAAAAGCTACAAAGAGCGTAAGCGTTTGTTTGAGTTACCACGCTCATCCTGGACTGATTACGACACCAGCCTGATTTCCAAAGGCGGTGGCATCTTCAATCGCAGCGCCAAGTCCATTCCCGTCAGCCCGGAAATGAAAAAATTGCTGGGCATCAAATCCGACCGGGTGCCGCCCAACATGTTGATTACCCACATCCTGAAGGCCCAGGCCGACCTGCTTTGGGTGGGTGGCATTGGGACCTACGTCAAGGGTCACGGCGAGTCCCACGGGGATGTTGGGGACAAGGCCAACGATGCGGTTCGTATTAACGGTTCAGAGCTTCGCTGCAAGATTGTGGGCGAGGGTGGGAACCTGGGCCTGACGCAGTTCGGGCGTATCGAGTTTGCGTTACGCGGCGGCCGGCTCAATACAGACTTCATCGACAACTCCGGCGGTGTGGATTGCTCCGACCACGAAGTGAACATGAAAATCCTCCTGAACCAGGCGGTTGCGATGGGGGATCTGACTGATAAGCAGCGCAACATCATGCTGGAGGAAATGACGGATGATGTGGCCGCCCTGGTGCTCAAGAACAATTATCGGCAGACCCAGGCCATCAGTATTGCCAGTGTGGGGGCCATTACCCGGCTCGAAGAATACCGCCGGCTGATGAACACCATGGAAAGCGAGGGTAAGCTGAATCGCAGCCTGGAGTTCCTGCCCGACGACGAAACCCTGTCCGAGCGCAAGCTGGACAAGAAAGGGTTAACCCGTCCCGAACTGTCCGTGCTGATTTCCTACGTCAAGGGTGACCTGAAACAAACCCTGATCGACAGCAGCCTGCCGGATGAGCCCTTGTTGGCAGGGGAGATGTACAAGGTGTTTCCTCAGGACCTGACCCGCAAGTTCTCCAAAGAGTTGGGTGAGCACCAATTGCGCCGTGAGATCATTGCGACGCAGATTGCCAACGACATGGTCAACCACATGGGGATCACCTTTGTGGAACGGTTGAAGCAGTCAACCGGCGCCGATGCGGCGTCGATTGCGCTGGCCTGGATCATCGCTCGTGATGTCTTCCGGCTGGACACCTGGTGGGACAAAGTGGAGTACCTGGATTTCTTTATCCCGGCCAAGGTTCAGATGGATCTGATGGGCGACCTGATGCGATTGATTCGCCGCGCTGTTCGCTGGCTGCTGCGCAACCGCCGGGCAGACCTGGATATTCAGAGCCACATGGAGCGTTTCGCCGACAGCGTCTGGAAGATCACGGCTGACCTGCCGGATTACCTCGGTGAACAGGCCTGTGCTGATTGGAAAAAACGCCATGACGAACTGGTCGAGACTGGCTTGCCTGCAGATCTGGCCTCTGTAGCGTCTGGGACCAGCTATCTTTATTCCTCACTCGGTATCATTGAGGCCCGCGAGGCAACAGGAATGCCTTTGAAAACCGTTGCCAACCTCTACTATGATCTCGGCGACAGGCTGGATCTGAACTGGTTTGCCAAAGCCATTGCAGCTCTGGTGCCTGCATCTCACTGGCAGGCCCTGGCGAGGGAGAGTTTCCGCGAGGACCTGGATTGGCAACAGAGGGCTCTGACCACCGGTGTGCTCAAGTTGGCTACGAAGCCTGGAGATGTCAGCAGCGCTGTAGACAACTGGATGGCGCGGCACAGCACCATGATCAGCCGTTGGAAATCCATGCTGACGGAACTCAAAGGGGTACGTGAACCGGAATACGCGATGTTTTCCGTGGCGTTGCGCGAGCTACTGGATCTGGCTCAGACCACCATGCACGAACATCACGACTCCGACCTGACTCAGACCAGTTGATGATTGATTTATGTCGCGGATTGCCGTTCAATTCTGGGCAATGTTGATCATTAGGAGGAGGTTTAATGGGGCAGCTTGATCATTTGCTGGACAAAAACAAGGCTTGGGCCGATGGCATCAAGAGCCAGGACCCTCAGTTTTTTGACCGCCTGTCCAACCAGCAGGCGCCGGAGTACCTCTGGATTGGCTGCGCGGACAGTCGGGTGCCGGCCAACCAGATCGTTGACCTGATGCCCGGTGAGCTGTTTGTACACCGAAACGTGGCCAATGTGGTGGTACACACAGACTTTAACTGCCTGTCGGTGCTTCAGTTCGCCGTTGACGTGCTTAAGGTCAAGCACATTCTCGTCGTTGGTCATTATGGCTGCGGGGGGGTCAAGGCGGCCCTGAACAACGAGGGCTTTGGCGTGATTTCGAACTGGCTGCGGCACGTTCAGGACGTTCGCGACAAACACCAGGGCATCCTCGATGGCCTGGCGACCGATCAGGACCGCGTGGACCGACTGTGCGAGTTGAACGTGGTGGAGCAGGTTGGCCATGTCTGTCAAAACAGCATTGTGCAGGAGGCCTGGCGTCGTGGGCATGCGTTGACCGTGCACGGCTTTGTCTACGACGTGGCCGACGGTATCCTTCGGGATATGGGGCTGTCCATCAGTTCCGAGGCGGATCACGAAGCAGTCAAACAAAACAGTATTGATGAGCTGGTATTGAGGCCGGTCCGTGCGGGTCGCCATAAAAACTGACATAAAAAATGTCAAATTGTGTCAATTATTCGTGACAGGCGTCACTTTCTGACCCGGTACGTCATCACAGTTAACCTCCTGAAGGATTGTTACACTGAATTCGTAACATATCAGGAGGTTAACCATGCGAGAGATCGTTCAAAAAGCGCTCAGTGCCATGAGTCAGCGTAAAGCGACGCAGTCCACCCAGGCTCGTCGCCGCACCAGTGAAACGACGCCGCAGCCCGAATTGGCGGAAGATTGGGGCATGTCGCCAGAAGACGCTTTGCGAGCCAACACGGTTGCCCGCTACAAGTAGGAGGCCGGAGCTGTAATCTGCCGGTTTCTGACCGCCCGGGCCAAGACTCAGGGCTTAATTCCGGTTAGAGTATCCCGCCTGATACGAACGCCGGGATACGCTGATCAATGTCTGCATTGCCTAATTCCCACGAAGTCCTGCTCAAGAACCAGAATCTGTTGCGTGGTCGCCTGGCCATTATTGGCGTGGTTGATCCTGCGTTGCTTCCCCTGTTGCCGGGTCGGGGACTGACGATTTCCGAACATTTTGGCAATTACCAACAACTGCTGGCCGTCAGTGACTGGACGGCGGCCTTTGGTTATGACGCTCCGGAGTTGTCACCGGGCATGGCCGATACCCTGGTGGTGTTCCTCCCCAAGGCCCGAGCTGAGTTGTCGGTGAGGCTTGAGTTGGCACTTTGGCTGGCGGCTGAAGGTGCTCGACTGGTCCTGGTGGGCGAAAAGAAAGAAGGTATTGCGGGCGCTGTGAAACAGCTGAAGGAGCTTTCACCTCAAGCATCGAAGGCAGACAGTGCCCGTCACTGCCAGGTCTGGCAAGCCGATAGCCTGCCCAGGCGTCCAGCGTTTGACCTTCAACGTTGGCTTCAGTGGCATCCGGTTGAGTGCGAGGGAGTTGGCTTCAGGGTGGCCGGCTTGCCGGGTATATTCAGTGACGGTGAGCTGGATGATGGTACCGCCATGCTGTTGCAAACCCTCGCTGACTCACCGCTGGAAAAAGGACCCGTGCTGGATTTTGCCTGCGGCGCAGGTGTTATCGGCACCTGGTTGCAGTTGCACCAACGAGCCACGGAGCAGGGCGGTTTTCCGGTCGACGGCGTAGACGTGCAGTTCCAGGCCGTTGCCTGTGCTCGTGCGACCTATCGGGAGGCGGGCGTGGATGGCTTGATTCACGCCTCCGACGGGTTGTCCGGCGTCGACGGCCGCTACGCCGCAGTTGTCACCAATCCGCCATTCCATACCGGTATCCGTACCGATACATCCATGACTGAGCGGTTCCTGCAGGGTGTGGCAAAGCACCTGGAACCCGGCGGTGAGTTGCGCCTGGTGGCGAACACGTTTCTTCCCTATGAAGCACTGATCCGTCGTCATGTCGGGCCGGTCAAGGCGATCGCTGGCGACCGACGCTTCACGGTGTGGAGCGCCCGCCGTCACTGAATTGTCGTCTGGCTGTCATACGGTCGTCATTGCCATCGGACAAGGTATGAATAATCCTTGAGCAGGCCGGTGGGGGAAACCGATGCATCAGTACCGGAGCGTTTTCATTTCCGATGTTCACCTGGGGTCCGCCGATTGTCAGGCGGACTATCTTCTGGATTTTCTCGACAACGTCAGCTGCGAGACCCTGTACTTGGTCGGGGATATCGTTGATCTAATCGCCATGCAACGGCGGGTGCACTTCCCGGAAAGCCATCAGGCGGTTGTGAGGCGGTTTATGGCTATTGCCGCTGCCGGCACGCGGGTGGTTTATGTGCCTGGCAATCACGATGAATTTCTGCGGCACTTCTGCGGCCAGACGTTGGCAGGTATCGAGTTGAAGCAAAAAGCCATTCATACGACGGCGGACGGTCGCCGATTCGTGGTCTGCCATGGCGACCAGTTTGATCAGGTGGTGCGCTGCAGCCCCTTGATGCTGCTGGTAGGCGATCGGGCTCATGGCCTTCTGCTGCGCCTGAACCGCTGGTTCAATGCCTGGCGGCGCTTACGCCGCAAGCCATACTGGTCCCTGGCGGCCTGGGTCAAAAGCCGTATCGGCAAGGCGCGGTCATTCATTCGACGCTTCGAACTGGCTGCTCTGACGGCGGCAGAACGCGGACACTATGATGGTTTTATCTGTGGTCACATCCACTCAGCAGGCTTTCTGCGCAGCCAGGAAGGACTCTACTGTAACGACGGTGACTGGGTAGAGCACTGCACGGCGCTGGTGGAGCGGCACGATGGTAAGCTGGATATCCTGCACTGGTCCGAACAGCCGGGCATCCTTGCTTCGGAGCCAGCACAGCCCGCCCCTGAGTTCAGCGGCGGCCAGCGCCCCGTCATCGACGTTCTGTCGCCTGCGTTTATCGAAAGTATCAATGCGGCACCAAAATAGCGGTTTTTTCCGGGCATAAAAAAGCCCCTGGGGTGAGGGGCAAGAAGGTTTGCTGCCACAACAAACGGAGCAACCTGAAATCGTTCTGTCAGAGTAGGGTTAATTTCTAGAGTAATCAGCCTAGAATGTCCGCAGTTTTCTGAACGACGATGCGGATGCCTAAAATGACAAGTGAGGTTCTAACATTCAGTGGTGGGCGCTTGCCCCTGAAGCGCCCAGGTGGAGGCCACACCCTTCGGGCCTGGGATGCCGCTGACGAGCAGTTGCTGGAGCAGGTTCTGGAGCGTTGCACGCCGCAGAGCCACCCACGGGTGTTGATCATTGACGACCAGTTTGGGGCTTTGACCCTCGGTCTGGCGCCTTTCTCCCCTGTTTCCTTTGCGGATAGCTGTCTCCTCTCTGAGTCCCTGGTTATTAATGCTCCGGCGAATCTGTCTATTCCGGCACCAAAGAGCTGGCTGGAGCCGCCGGAAGGGCCCTTCGATCTTGTCGTTATGAGGATTCCCCGGCAACTGGACTACCTGGCGTGCCTGTTGCGGTGGGTCAACAGCGTTCTGGCACCCGAAGGCAAGCTGATTGCCGGTGGCATGATCAAGCATCTGCCGTCGCACAGTGCTGATGTGTTCGGGGGACTGGTCAATACCCGGGAAGTCTGTCCCGCGCGCAAAAAAGCGAGGGTGGTGGTTGCCGCCCGGGGTGAGGATACGTTGAGGGACTGGCCGGATTTTTGGCGGGGATACAGGTTGTCGTCCCGGTACGAGCTATCGGGTATGCCAGCGGTGTTCGCCAGAGGAAAGCTGGATATCGGTTCGCGGCTGCTGTTAGCGGCCATTGAGCGGAAGATTGCGGATCTCCCCCCTGGAGCACGGGTAATGGATCTGGCTTGTGGAAACGGTGTACTTGGGGTGACGGCCCTGGACCGTAATCCGGCGCTTGAGAGTGCGTTCGCGGACGTTTCCAGTCAGGCGGTTGCCAGCGCACGTCACAATGTCCTGACGGCTTTCCCGGACGCTGTCGCGAGCTTTTACCACAGTGACGGTATTCCGGAGGCGGCTGACCGTTATGATCTGGTGCTGTTAAATCCGCCATTTCACGAAGGCGGTGTGGTCGGTGACCATATCGCGCTTCGACTCTTCAGTCAGGTGGCCCGGCACCTGTCTCCTGGCGGATGCATGTTGTTGGTGGGGAATCGGCACCTGGGTTACCACCGCAGTCTCCGTCACTACTTTGGCCAGGTGCGACAACTTGATGCGGACCCGAAGTTTGTGGTGTTCGAGGCCTCTGTTCAGGAGGGTGGCCGGTCGTAACCCATGCGTGCCAGGGTATCGACAATGGTCTGGGTCTGACTGTCGATCTCGATGTTAACCCGGTCGCCGACAGTCATATCGGCAAAGGTGGTGGCCCGCAGGGTCTCGGGAATCAGGTGAACGTTGAAACGATTATCAGTGACGTCGCCAATGGTCAGGCTGGCTCCGTTGATGGCGATGTAACCTTTGGGAAAGATATAGCTAGCCCATGCCTGCGGCACCTCGAATTCAATCGTGCAGTTGTTCTCGGGGCGGTCGATCGCGACGATATCGGCCGTGGTGTGCACATGGCCGGAGAGAAGGTGCCCGCCGATTTCGTCGCCTATCCGGGCCGCACGTTCGAAATTGATGCGATCCCCTGGCTTCAGCTTTCCCAGGGTGGTCAAGCGCAGCGTTTCCTGCATGGCATCGAAATAGAGGTTTTGACCTTCCTGTCGGGTCACCGTCAGGCAAGTCCCGTCGATGGATACTGACGCACCTATGGTCACGTTGTGAGCCTGATCCTCCGGAAAACGAATGCTAAAGCTGCTCAGACCGGGCACGGCAGAAATCTCGTCAACGACGGCAATACCCTGAACAATGCCTGTAAACATGTCTCAACCTCGACTACTGGTGTCTGTAGCCGTATAGGGCCACACTTGATGGGGGCAAGGATAGCGATCCTGCGGGCCGGTGCCAAGCCATCATGACCGTCTCAGGCATGTCGCCGTGACTCAAGGATCCCGGTCGTTGGCCGATAAACGGTAGGGATTGGATGCGGACGGCGGCAACTGTCCCGGTAATTTATGACGGACTATCAATCATGGCAGAGAACGAAAGTGTACGTCAGAGAACCAGTGATACCGCGCGCGGGGGAGAGCCCTTGCTACGTAGAGGGCGGCCCGCGGACCCGCACCCGAAAGCGGGTGATGGAGCGCGGTCGGACGACGCTGCCACTGGCGCCGAAATTCCTGCCAACCGACCGGAGCGGGGTGCAACGGCTCCCGCAGGTCGGCTTGAGACTGACGACACTCCAGCGAGCAATGAGGCTGCCGAGGAATCGTCGACGGGTGAGAACCCTCAGAACATAGAAAAAACCCTGGCGGAGTCGCGTCAACGTAAGCTCCGTTTGATGCTACGCCAGTGCGACCGTGTGTTGTTGCTGGATTTCGACTTGTTGGCTCTGCCTGACTGGCCCGACAATTACACGGTTGCAGCGGCCCGGCGGAATCGTGACCTCTGGCTGTTTGGCGCGTTGTTGGCAGCGGTGGTTTTTCTCAGCGGCCTGACCGGCTTTGTCCCCGCGTGGATTGCTGGTGGTGGCTTCGGTGCCTTTGTGATTATCCTGCTATTGGGGGTGCCGGGTATTCGCCGTCTTTACACGTTACGGTCCTCCTATCTGGACCTCGTCATCCGCCGTAAGAGGCTGCTTTGGGATGCGCGCAAGCATGTCGAACACCTGGAAGGGAAAGAGGGGCTGGTGTGGCAGTGTGCGCGGATGGCCGAATTCAACTCTACGCTCAAGGCAACCCGCTTCAGTGAATTGCTGGCATTGTCGGAGCGACGGGTATTGGCTCGAAATCTGACCCGGCGGGAACATATCCGCCTCTATCTGATCTATCTTCTGGAGGCCGAGAAAGCTTACACCCGGGCGCAGCAGGCTTTCTTCGAGGGCCACCAGCAGGCCATTGACCAGGGTTGGTCTTCGGTAGCTGCAGAGCCGGAGGACAGAGCTTGACATAGCTTTCGGTCAAACGTATGTTTAAAACAGACGTTTGCTTAGAGGCACTGATAATAAAATGGCTCAGTCTGATACGGTCGACAGGATTCTTGATGCAGCGGAAGAGCTCTTCGCCGAGAGGGGATTCTCCGAAACCTCCCTTCGCATGATCACCAGTAAGGCTAAGGTAAATCTCGCTGCTGTCAATTACCACTTTGGTTCTAAAAATGCCCTGATCCATGCGGTATTCGCCCGCTTCCTGACACCATTCTCCGCCACGCTGGAGGATGCGTTCGACGATCTGGAGGCGAAATGCGACGGCGAACCGCCAACGTTGAACCAGACGCTATGGGCGCTAACTGAAAGCGCAGTACGCATGCCGCAGCGCAATGAAAAAGGTATTTCCATATTCATGCGTTTGCTTGGCCTCGCCTATACGCAGTCCCAGGGCCATCTTCGGAAATTTCTTGAGCAGGAATATAGCCAGCCGTTCAGTCGCTTTATGCGCCTGCTCAAGGAAGCGACGCCGCAATTGTCCGCGGTAGACCGCTACTGGCGCATTCAGTTCATGCTTGGTGCCACAGCGTTTACCATGTCGAGCAGTGACGCCCTGCGGGATATTCTGCAGAACAAGCTGGGTGTGGAAACCACGGTCCAGGAAATTGCAGCACGACTTGTGCCCTTCCTGGCGGCAGGTATGCAGGCTGATGACGCCATGCTGGCACCGCCTGCCCATAAAACCTCGGTTGCCTGAGTCGCTCGCTCTCGGTTAGGCTTCCGGTTGGTTTGTTCGCCGGGAGCCTGACACTGCATGCCAAGTAATCCTGTTTTCTCGCCTGTTCCCGGAATCGAGATCAGTCTCAGCGCGCAAACGCTGACATTGTTTCCGGGGGACTCGTCAACGCCTCTATCCTATCCCGTTTCGACAGCCCTGAAAGGTCCCGGTGAAGGCCAGAGCACTGGATGCACACCCAGAGGGAGGCATTACGTGCGCGCGATGGTGGGTGGTGGTCTTCCATTGAATTCGGTATTCATTGCCCGCCGCCCTACCGGAGAGGTCTATTCCGAAAGACTGGCGCGTCAGTTTCCCGAGCGTGACTGGATTCTGTCCAGGATCATCTGGTTATGTGGGCTTGAGTCCGGGAAAAATCGTGGCGCTGGGGTCGATAGTTTTCGTCGGTTCATATACATTCACGGCACACCGGATACCGAACCCATGGGTGTTCCGCGCTCCCATGGTTGTATACGCATGAAGAATACCGACGTTGCTGAGCTGTACGACCGTGTCTGGCCGGGCATACCCGTCACGATACGATAGGGCCGGCGGTTGTTAACAAACCGAGGGAAACGATGATCGAAGAAGCACCTTCCATACTCAATACCTGGATTCAGGACTGGAATCTGCTGTCAGAGAGTTGGCGAGTGGGTATCGTGGTTTTCGCCCTGGTGGCCGTCACGGCCGTGGTTGCCTACATTGCGAGTTTCATCGTGGGCGCTGTCGAACGTCGTTTCCGGAAGACCGACAACCTCTGGGATGACGCCTTGCTTCACGCCGCGAGGAAGCCGGTGGTGGCGTTTGTCTGGCTGCAGGGCGTGTATTGGGCGGCGGAGGTCGCTCACCTTTACTCGGAAGCCGAGATCTTCTCGGTCAATAAAACCATCTTGCAGATCGGCTTTGTTGTTCTGCTGGTGTGGACGCTGCTTCGGCTGATCAAGCAGGGGGAGCAAATTCTCGCCTCACCCCTGAAAATGAAAAAGCCAATGGATTACACCACGGTCAATGCGGTGAGCAAACTGTCCCGGGCCGTTGTTATCATCACTGCTGTATTGATTGCTATGCAATCCCTTGGCTACAGTTTATCCGGGGTGCTGGCCTTCGGCGGTGTTGGTGGAATCGCTGTGGGTTTTGCCGCCAAGGATTTGCTGGCCAACTTTTTTGGCGGGTTCATCATCCATCTGGACCGGCCATTCAAGGTCGGCGACTGGGTTCGCTCCCCCGATCGGAATATCGAGGGTGTGGTGGAGCACATCGGCTGGCGGCTGACCACGCTGCGTACCTTTGACAAGCGCCCGCTCTACGTACCGAATGCCGCCTTTACGACCATTGCAGTAGAAAACCCCTCGCGCATGCACAACCGCCGTATCT
Organism: uncultured Marinobacter sp.; assembly: GCA_913057975.1. GTDB lineage: Bacteria > Pseudomonadota > Gammaproteobacteria > Pseudomonadales > Oleiphilaceae > Marinobacter. The sequence continues at coordinate 13,064 of CAJXOQ010000008.1, read as the reverse complement.
CTGAAACCATTGGTATACGCTACGTGGATGTCAGTGGCATGGCTGAGGTTGTGGCGGACATCCGGTCCATGCTGGCGAACCACGAGGACATCGACCAGGACCAGACCCTGATCGTGAACTTCCTGGCCTTTAACGACTCGTCGCTGGATATCATGGTTTACACCTTTACCAAAACCATCGAATGGGTGAGGTTTCATGAGGTCAAGCAGGACGTACTGCTGAGGATCAGCGAGATCATCGAAAGCCATGGTGCCGAGGTTGCCTTCCCCACCCGTACGCTTCACCTGCCTGACGGTGTGCGTGTCGCGGCGAACGGCAAGCAAGCAAAAGACCGCGGCGATTCGGATTCCTCAAATGAGGCCGTTGATGAAGACGTTGAGCAGGGGCGTGCGCCGGTCTCGGGGAGCGAACACTCCTCGGAAACACGTGGCGATAGCAACCAGGCGGACGGGGACTGATCATGGATGTGAATGGCCGAATCGCCCCTGTCGGGATCATCGGGGGAACCGGGCTCACGACGTTGTCGGGACTGAAGATCACGGGTGAGCGGGTTGTTGATACACCCTGGGGTGAGCCGTCGTCGGTTTTGGTGGACGGGCTCCTTGGGGATCAGCCGGTGGTGTTCCTGTCACGCCACGGAAATCCCCACCGTATTCCTCCGCATCAGGTGAACTATCGCGCCAATCTCCATGCACTCCATCAGGCGGGAGTGCGTACGGTGGTCGGTGTTAACGCCGTTGGCGGGATCCATGCCGATATGGGGCCTGCCCATATCGTGATTCCCGATCAGATCATTGACTACACCTGGGGCAGGGCGAGTACGTTCTTCGAGGGCGAGTTGGAGGAAACCACGCACATTGACTTCACCTTCCCATATTCGGAGTTGGCCCGGGCGCTGTTGATTGATGCAGCTCGTACAGCGGGTTGTCCGTTCTCGGATTTCGGTGTTTACGGCGCAACACAGGGGCCCAGACTGGAGACCGCAGCGGAAGTGCGTCGCCTTGAGCGGGATGGCTGTGACCTTGTCGGCATGACGGGAATGCCGGAAGCGGCTCTGGCGGCGGAACTGAAGATGAATTACGTTTGCCTGGCGCTGGTGGTTAATCGCGCGGCAGGGAAGTCGGATCACATCATAACGATGACTGAGATCGAGGTCGCTATCGACCAGGGCATGTCCGGCGTCAAGCGGATCCTCGAAATCGCCATTGGCGGGCTGGGCGCCCTTACTCCTCAATCTTCTTGAAGAACACCAGCACGCCAATGGTGGGGGAGTCGAGGAAATGGACTTCCTCGCTCCGCATGCGGCGTGTTTCCCGTATCCAGGTGATTAACTCCGCCTTTGGCTGGCTGGCGCTGGAAACCGGCGCCTGATCCGTTCCCGCAACGTCGCCTCCCGTTGCCATTGAGGCCAACGAGTCCGCAGCCTTGTCATTTCCGGGGTCTGACTGGCCCTCGACTGGAGCTTCTTGCTCTGTGCCGTCGTCCATCGGCTGATTGCTACCGCTTGCAGTGTCTTCTGCGTCTGAACCCTGGCTCAGCGTGTTCTGTTGCAATGACAGGGGCTGCCAGTGGTTAAGGTGGGCATCCACGTGGAGATAGCGTTGTCGATCGATGGTGATATGGCCCTCTACTTCGCGGTGCCCGGCATCGGCCAACCAGTCGCCAATAGCGACCCTCAGGGGTTCTCCGTCAAAGTCGGGGGGGAAAGACTGGTACCACCCTGCTGCCAGGAGTATCCGGAAGCGACCACTGTTTTCCAGCCGGTTGGCGGCTGTTTGCAGGTGGAGCTCATTCCGGGGAACCAACTGCCGGGTGGTTTCCACGGTGCCGTTGCGGTCCACGGCCCGAAGTATTTCGTTGATGTCCGGCTTGGGTGGCTCAGGGTTCCGGCTGGCCATTTTCTCGTTGACATTAGCCGGGTCGACAATCCTTTCCAGGATCACGAACTCAGCGCGGTAGTAGTCCTCACGGGGCGGCTGGGTCTGTGACGCAGCGTTATCACGACCTTGTTCTTCGGATGTTGCGCCTGCGGCTGGCCCGGATGATTCTTGGGCCGACACCCAGGGTGACAGGGCCAGTAGGGCCACCAGAAATAGGGCGGGTGTTCCGTACAACGGTTTACCAAGCGTAGGCAAGGGCAATGCTCCAATGTTCCTGTTGATCATCAGGGGGCGCTGAACCGGGAGTGTCAGGAGGCCAGCTGCCCCAGCATGTCGGAAATGCCGTCGAGTTTACCACTGGTTGAGGCATCCTTCAGCCGGAAACGGAAACTGTTGGCGCCTTCCAGCCGATACTGGTCTGGAGAGGATTGCACTTTTTTAACCAGAACCAGCGGGTCCACCGGCGTAGAACTGCCGAATTCCAGCCTGGCCCATTCCTTTCCAGCGTCCACCTTCACGATTCCCAGGGCTTCTGCGTGGATTCGGAGCTCGGACTGCCGAATCAGATTCTTTGCCGGTTCCGGTAATAGTCCGAAGCGGTCGATCATTTCAACCTGAAGTTCTTTTAATCCGTCCTTGTCGTTCACGCTGGCGATGCGCTTGTAGAGCATGAGCCGATTGTGGACATCGGGTAGGTAGTCCTCGGGTATCAGCGCCGGTATGCGAAGGTTCATTTCCGTGCCGTGGCTTAGCGGCAGCTCTGCGTTGGGGGTTCTGCCGTCACGTATTGCCTCCACGGCTTCGTCCAGTAGCTGCATGTAGAGCGTAAAACCAATGCTTTCAATCTGGCCGCTTTGCTCTTCCCCCAGCAGCTCTCCAGCGCCGCGAATCTCGAGATCGTGGGTGGCCAGCATGAAGCCTGCACCCAGGTCCTGTGCCTCCGAGATGGCTTCAAGGCGCTTTTTCGCGTCGGCGGTGATGGACCGGGGTGGTGGTGTCAGCAGGTAGGCATAGGCCTGATGGTGAGAGCGCCCGACGCGGCCGCGGAGCTGGTGCAGTTGTGCCAGCCCGAACTTGTCCGCCCGTTCAATGATAATGGTGTTGGCACTGGGAATGTCGATGCCGGTTTCAATAATCGTGGTGCACACCAGCACGTTGAAGCGCTTGTGATAGAAGTCCGACATGATCTGTTCCAGCTCGCGCTCGCGCATCTGGCCATGGGCAACGCCCACACGTGCTTCCGGGATCAGTTGGCGCAGGTCCTCGGCGGTTTTCTCGATGGTGGCCACATCGTTGTGCAGGAAGTACACCTGGCCGCCACGCAGTACCTCCCGCAGGATGGCTTCCTTGACCATCGCCTCGTCCCGCTGCCGCACAAAGGTTTTTACCGACAGGCGTCGCGCGGGAGGTGTGGCGATGATCGACAGATCCCGTAGGTGCCCCATGGCCATGTTCAGGGTTCGGGGGATCGGCGTGGCTGTCAGGTTCAGCATGTCCACCTCGGCCCGCAGGGCTTTCAGGCGTTCCTTCTGTTGGACACCGAACCGGTGTTCTTCATCGATGATCACCAGTCCCAGGTTTTTGAACTTGATGTCACCCTGGAGCAGCTTGTGGGTGCCGATAACAATATCGGCTTTGCCGGCTTCGATGGCGGCCATCGCTTTAGTGGTTTGCCCGCCGCTACGGAAACGGCTGAGCAGCTCGACATGAACGGCGGTATCCGAGAAGCGGTCGCGAAAGGACTCGTAATGTTGCTGAGCAAGCAGGGTGGTCGGCACCAGCACAGCGACCTGCTTGCCGGAGTATGTCGCCATGAAGGCCGCGCGCATGGCGACTTCTGTCTTGCCGAAGCCAACATCGCCACAGACCAGGCGGTCCATGGGTTTTTCACTGACCATGTCCTCGAACACAGCCTCAATGGCCGCCTGCTGGTCCGGGGTTTCCTCAAAGGGGAAACCGGCGGCGAAGGCGCGGTAGGCTTCCTTGGGGTCTTCAAAGGCAAAGCCCTTGCGGGCCTCCCGGCGCGCGTAGACATCCAGTAGTTCCGCTGCAGTATCGCGGATTTTCTCCAGAGCCTTTTGTTTGGCGTTGCTCCAGCGATCCGTGCCCAGCTTGTGCAAAGGCGCGTGATCAGTATCCGAACCGGTATAGCGGGAAATCAGATGCAGGCTGGAAACCGGTACATAGAGTTTCGAGCCGCCGGCGTATTCCAGCATCAGGAATTCGCTGGCTTCGCCTTCAACCGTAATGGTTTCCAGGCCCTGATAGCGGCCAACGCCATGGTCTATATGAACCACCGGCGCGCCAATGCGTAGCTCGGACAGGTCCCGGTAGCCGGCATCGTCCGCCTCGGTTGGTTTCTCCCGGCGCCGCCGCTGCAGCACCCGTTCACCGAAGAGGGCTGTTTCCGTGATCAGAGCGAGGTGATGGTCAGGCAATAGCAACCCATATTCCATGGGTGCGACGGTAATGCCGAGGGTGGCGGACGGGTCGCTGACAAAGGCCTGCCAGTTTTCCAGAGTCGCCAGTTTGAGGCCATGGTCGGCCAGGTTCTCAATCAGCGCCTCACGTCGGCCAGAGGACTCCGCACAGATCAGGACCCGACCGTGGAACTCATTGATAAAGCGCTTGAGGCGCCCGGCCGGGTCCGCGGCACGGCCATCCATCGCGACATCCGGCATAATGTCGGTCTGGCAATTGCTGCCGCCGGTGGACTCAGTGGCTTCCGTGGTCATTGTTACCCGGGGAAATCCCTTGAGCAGGCCGAACAGCTCGTCCTTCTGGAGGAAGAGTTCTGCTGGCGGCAGGATAGGGCGCATCCGATCGTGGCGACGATCCTCGTAGCGGGCGCGGGTGTCGGCGTCGAAGGCGCCGGCCGCGTCGTTGAGCCCCGACGCCGTGAATACCAGGGTTTCGCCAGGCAGGTAGTCAAACAGCGTTGCTGTCTGTTCGAAGAACAGGGGTAGATAGTACTCGATCCCCGGCGGTGTAATGCTGTGGGTGACGTCCTGGTAGATCGGGGCGTCTTTATCGGCATGGGGAAACTGCTCAAACCACCGGTTACGGAACCCTGATCGGGCTTCTTTGTGCCAGGGAAATTCGTTGGCGGGCAACAGCTCAATGCGTTCAATTCGGTCGATCGAGCGCTGGGTTTCCGGATCAAAGGTTCGCAGTGTTTCAATTTCGTCATCGAACAGGTCGATGCGGTAGGGGCGGGTGGCGCCCATGGGGAAGATGTCCAGGATAGCCCCGCGCACCGCGTACTCGCCGTGTTCATAGACATTATCGGCGTGCCGGTATCCGGCCGATTCCAGCTGCATGCGCCAGTTGTCGATATCCAGTGACTGGCCAACCTCAAGAAGCAGGGTGTTGCCCTGCAGGTAACTGACCGGCGGCAACCGGTGCATCAGGGTGCGGGCCGGCACCACCAGGACGCCGTGGTTTGTCGTTGGCAACCGGTGCAGGGCCCGGATGCGACGGGAGGTAATGTCCTGGTGTGGTGAAAACAGGTCGTAGGGCAGGGTTTCCCAATCCGGCAGCGACAGCAGCTCGAGACCGTCCGGTGTAATGGCCGGTTGATCTTCATCGGTGGGCAGGCCCAGGTAGAATCGCATGGACTGCTCGAGGCGGATGGATTCCTCGGTGCTGCGGGTTATTACCAGTGTCAGGCCCTGGTGGGCCCTGGCACTCTCGCAGATGGCCAGGGCGTCACTACTACCATGCAGTTGCCCCCAGATGCGATGATCCGCAGCCTTGACAGGTGCGACCGGCGCGACCAGTGCGGAATGTCTGTCGGGGTGGGCGGCGGCGTGCGTCATGGGCTGGTTCTTTCTCCTGAATACGGTGTGGGGCCTGGGAGCGGTGAGGCGCGTATTCTACCGGCCCGATGTCTCGCTGTCATGACAGCCGATCGACAGTTACGAAAGGATTAACGGAGTGTATTTGCTGTCTGAGAAATAACGTTGGATAATACTGCCCCAATTTTCAGGTTCCAACTGCAGAGGTTCAAGCGTGAGTCACGAACAGATCAATCAGCACCTGTCTAACTGGACGGAAAGAGAATCCACTGCGGAAGCCATGATTCCGCTGATCGGCCGTCTCTACCGTAAAAACAATGTGGTCACGTCTGTGTATGGCCGGTCCATTATCAACCAGTCGGTCATCGACATCATTCGCGCGCACCGCTTTGTGCGTCAGGTTGAAGACAGCGAGCTGTCTGTTCACAACACCCTGCCTATTCTGCAGGCAATGGACAAGATGGAGCTGGGGCGCGGGCACGTGGATATCGGCAAGCTCGCGGTGAAATTCAAGGAAGAAGGCGGATCTCTTGATGACTTTCTCAAGCGTGAGATTGGCCCGATTATCGGCCAGTATCAGACCCAGTCTCAGGAAGATGCCGAAAACGACACCAAAGACGTGGTGCTGTACGGTTTCGGGCGGATCGGGCGGCTGCTGGCCCGGATCATGATCGAGAAGGCCGGTGGCGGTAACAACCTGCGTCTGCGTGCCATCGTGGTTCGTCAGGGTGGGGCAAACAATGACCTCGAAAAGCGCGCCAGCCTGCTGCGCCGCGATTCGGTTCACGGCCCCTTCAACGGTACGATCACCGTGGACGAAGAAAACTCTGCGCTGATCGCCAATGGCAACTTTATCAAGGTGATCTACTCGCCGGGCCCTGATCAGGTGGATTACACCCAATACGGCATTAACAATGCGATTATTATTGACAACACAGGTATCTGGCGCGACGAGGCCGGGCTTGGTCTGCACCTGAAATCCAAGGGGGTCAGCCGGGTTCTGCTGACGGCGCCGGGTAAAGGTGACATCAAGAATATTGTGCACGGGATTAACAACGACTGGATCACCAGTGAAGACCGGATTCTGTCTGCTGCATCCTGTACCACCAACGCCATCACACCGGTGCTCAAGGCCATTTACGATGAGTACGGTGTCGAGGACGGTCACGTCGAGACGGTTCACTCCTACACCAACGACCAGAACCTGATCGACAACTACCACAAGGGTAGTCGTCGTGGTCGCAGTGCCCCGCTAAACATGGTTATTACCGAAACCGGTGCCGCGAAGGCCGTCTCCAAGGCGCTTCCGGAATTGAAGGGCAAGCTTTCCGGTAACGCCATTCGCGTTCCCACTCCGAACGTGTCCATGGCAATCCTGAATCTCAACCTGGAAAAAGACGTAACGGTGGAAGGTGTTAACGAATACCTTCGCGATATGGCGCTGCACTCCGAGTTGCAGAAGCAGATCGACTTCGTCAACTCGCCGGAAGTGGTTTCCACCGATTTCGTCGGTTCCCGCCATGCCGGCATTGTGGATGCGCAGGCCACCATCGCCAATGGCAAGCGCCTGATCCTCTACGTTTGGTATGACAATGAGGCTGGTTACAGCGCCCAGGTGATTCGCGTGGTTAATCAGATGGCGGGTGTTACCTATCCGATCTTCCCGAAGCGGGTTAGAGGCTGACGGGCCCAGAAGTGCTCAGAGGCAGTTAAGAAACCCCGGTCGTTTTCGCGACCGGGGTTTCTTTTTGGGCTCATGTAAACCACTCTCTGATTACGTTAAGGCACAAACTCCGTAGGGTTTCTGGTGGAAATAGTATTCCTTAATCTCTATAATTGGCGCGATTTTGGGTACGTCTGACACCCGCTTCCCATCGCTTTTCCTTAACCGGATGCCTGGCTGTAATTAACGCCGGTGGATCCGTTGCCCTGGCGCCATCATTCGGTTCAGGCCGGATTGGCATAACTGGGCGGCACGCGTCGGGCGTTACAAATCCATCGAATAGTTTCTGATGATTGGATGAGGCTAATGATCAAGATCAAAAAAGGCCTGGATCTTCCCATCAGCGGCGCTCCTGAGCAGACCATTACAGACGGCAAACCCGTTCGCCATGTGGCGTTGATCGGTTTTGACTACGTAGGCATGAAGCCAACGATGGCTGTGAAAGAAGGTGACCGTGTAAAGCGCGGCACGCTGCTGTTTACGGACAAGAAGACCGAAGGCGTTCGTTATACTTCACCGGCAGCCGGTGTGGTCAAGGAAATCAACCGCGGCGAGCGCCGTGTGTTTCAGTCGGTTGTCGTTGAAATCGACGGCGACGAAGCTGAGACCTTTGCGCGTTACGATGCGTCTGATGTTGCTGGTCTGGAGCGTCAGCAAGTCGTCGATAACCTGGTCGAGTCCGGGTTGTGGACAACCTTCAAGACCCGTCCCTACAGTAAGGTGCCTGCCATTGATACGGCGCCGCATTCCATCTTCGTGTCCGTCATGGACACTAACCCGCTGGCAGCGGATCCCACGGTGATCATTCGTGAAAACGGTGCGGCCTTCGAGCAGGGGCTTAAGATTCTCTCCAAGCTGACCACCGGTAAGGTGTTTGTGGCCGGTAAGCCGGGCTCTGATGTACCGGTTCCGTCTGACGACAGCGTGGAAGTGCAGCAATTTGAGGGTGTTCATCCCGCGGGTAACGTAGGTACTCATATCCATTACCTCGATCCCATTGCCGGGGACAAAGTGGTATGGAGTATCGGCTACCAGGACGTCATTGATATCGCAAAGCTGTTTGAGACCGGCGAGCTGTCGGTGAACCGTATTGTTGCGGTCGGTGGTCCGAAGGCCCTCAAGCCGCGCCTGATTCGTACCCGTGTCGGAGCCAATCTTGATGAATTTCTTGATGGTGAAATTGCCACGGACTGCGAGGTTCGCAAAATTTCCGGCTCTGTGTTCGGTGGTCGTCGTGGTGACGGGCCTTGTAACTACCTCGGTCGCTTCGCCAACCAGATCTCGGTTCTGGAAGAGGGCAACAAACGAGAGTTTATGGGCTGGCTGTCACCGGGAGCCAACAAGTTCTCGGTTATGAACATCTATCTGTCCAAGCTGGTCGGCGGAAAGCGGTTCGATATGACGACCACGACCAACGGCAGTGAGCGGGCGATGGTGCCAGTGGGTGTGTACGAAAAGGTCATGCCGCTGGACATTTTGCCGACCCAGTTGTTGCGGTCTTTGATCGTGGGCGACACTGAAATGGCACAAAAACTGGGTGCGTTGGAGCTGGATGAAGAAGATCTGGCGCTGTGTACCTTCGTGTGCCCGGGTAAATACGAGTACGGTCCGATTCTCCGTGAGAACCTGACCAGAATCGAGATCGAGGGCTAAAACGATGGCAATCCGACAGTTTCTCGATGGTATCGAGCATCATTTCGAAAAAGGTGGCAAGTACGAGCGCTGGTATGCGCTTTACGAAGCGGTGGATACGATTTTCTATTCGCCGGCGAGCGTCACATCCACTACCTCTCATGTGCGTGATGGTATTGATCTTAAGCGCATCATGATTACGGTCTGGCTGTGTACCTTCCCGGCAATGTTCTTCGGTATGTGGAACATTGGCTTCCAGGCCAACAGTTTCCTGGCTGAGAATCCGGACGCTCTGATGGGTGACGGTGGTCTGCGTACTGCCTTTATCAGTGCCCTGGCCGGCAATAACGCCGCCAGCATCTGGGACAATTTTGTCTACGGCATGGCGTACTTCGTACCCATTTACTTCGTTACCTTCGTGGTGGGTGGTTTCTGGGAAGTGTTGTTCGCCACCGTTCGCCGTCACGAAGTGAACGAAGGCTTCTTCGTAACTTCCGTGCTGTTCGCACTGGTTTGCCCGCCGACCATTCCGCTTTGGCAGGTCGCCCTTGGTATCACTTTTGGTGTAGTCATTGGCAAGGAGGTGTTTGGCGGCACTGGCAAGAACTTCCTGAACCCGGCCCTCACCGGTCGTGCGTTCCTGTACTTTGCTTACCCGGCCCAGATTTCCGGTGACACGGTATGGACAGCGGTCGACGGTTTCAGTGGCGCGACGGCGCTGAGCTGGGCGGCCAGTGGTGGCCTGGAAGCGCTGGAAACGCAGATTGGCTGGATGTCAGCCTTTATGGGCTCGATCCAGGGTTCCATGGGTGAGACCTCTACGCTGGCAGTGTTGATCGGCGGCATTATCCTTCTGGGGATGAAAATCGCGTCCTATCGTATTGTCGGTGGGGTGTTAATCGGCATGATTGCCATGTCGCTGCTGCTGAACGTGATCGGCTCGGATACCAACCCAATGTTTGACGTGCCGGCACACTGGCATCTAGTGATGGGTGGCTTTGCCTTTGGCATGATGTTCATGGCGACCGATCCGGTGTCTGCGGCGATGACCAACACCGGGCGCTGGTGCTTCGGTATCCTGGTCGGCGTGATGACCGTGCTGATTCGCGTCATCAACCCGGCGTTCCCGGAAGGCATCATGCTGGCAATCCTGTTTGCCAACCTCTTTGCACCGCTGATGGACCACTATGTGGTTCAGGCCAACATCAAACGGAGGCTTGCCCGTGGCTAAAGCTAAAGAAACTGTCTCCAGAACGCTGATGGTTGCGCTGGTGCTGAGCGTTGCGTTCTCTGTCGTGGTGTCGACAGCGGCGGTAATGCTTCGACCGGCGCAGGTCCAGAACCAGAATCTGGATATTCGTTCCAACATCCTGGCGGCGGCCGGCATGCTGAAAGAGGGCGCTACGGCTGAAGAAATCGAAGAAACCTTTTCTCGTTTCGACGTTCGGCTGGTCGACCTGGAGTCCGGAGACTATGTTGATTCCGAGGCGGTCGGTGTAAAGGAACCGATGAAGTACGACATGTACAAGGCGGCTTCTGATCCGTCCATGTCTATCGATATTCCTGCATCGGAAGACAAGGCCGGCATCAAGCGCCGCCCGAACGTCGCCAAGATCTACACCCTGAGTGAAAACGGTGAACTGGTCAGGGTAGTGCTTCCGATTCATGGCTACGGTCTGTGGTCCACCCTCTACGGGTTTGTGTCGCTTGAGGGCGATGCCAACACCATTGAGGGCCTGGGGTTCTATGATCACGCCGAAACTCCGGGGCTTGGTGGCGAGGTTGATAACCCTCGCTGGAAAAGCCAGTGGGTTGGCAAGGAAGTGTACGGCGATGAGTTGAAAGAGCCGCAGATTCGCCTGGTCAAGGGTGGCGTGGGCGCTGGTGCATCCGACAAGGAACACAAGGTGGATGCCCTGTCCGGTGCGACCCTGACGAGCCGCGGTGTTGAGCAACTGGTCAACTACTGGATGGGTGACCGGGGCTTCGCACCGTACCTGAAAAAACTTCGTGAAGGGGAGGTCTGATCATGGCAGACGCTTCAGCCAAACAGGTTCTCTTCGAGCCGATATTCAGTAACAACCCTATTGCCCTGCAGATCCTCGGTATCTGCTCGGCACTGGCGGTGACCACCAGCATGAACGTAACCCTGGTTATGTGCATGGCGGTTATCGCGGTAACGGCCTTCTCTAACCTGGCCGTGTCACTGGTTCGCACGCAGATTCCCGGCAGTATCCGGATCATTGTGCAAATGACCATTATCGCCTCCCTGGTTATCGTTGTTGATCAGGTGCTCAAGGCGTATGCCTACGAAATCAGTAAGCAGCTGTCGGTATTCGTTGGTTTGATCATCACCAACTGTATCGTCATGGGCCGTGCTGAAGGTTTCGCCATGAAGAACGGCCCCTGGCTGAGCTTCCTGGATGGCGTTGGTAACGGCATGGGCTATTCCGTTCTGCTTATCTTCGTGGCGTTCTTCCGGGAGCTGCTCGGCGCGGGATCGCTGTTCGGCGTGTCTCTGATGCCGGTCGTCAACGAGGGTGGTTGGTACATTCCCAACGGCCTGTTGCTGCTGCCGCCGAGTGCGTTCTTTATCATCGGCCTGGCGATCTGGGGTCTGCGTACCTGGAAGCCTGAGCAGGTAGAAGAAGCGGACTTCAAAATGTCCCGCCACACGGTTAAGGAGGCCTTCTGATGGAGCATTATATCAGTCTGATCCTGAAGGCCATCTTTGTTGAAAACATGGCGTTGGCCTTCTTCCTGGGGATGTGTACCTTCCTGGCGATCTCCAAGAAGATTGAAGCGGCCGCAGGCCTCGGTATCGCCGTTGTCGTGGTGCTGACGATCACGGTGCCGGTGAACAACCTGCTCTACAACACCATCCTCAGGGAAGGTGCTCTGGACTGGGCGGGTCTACCGAATGTTGATTTGAGCTTCTTGGGCCTGATTACGTACATTGGTGTAATTGCGGCGCTTATCCAGATCATGGAGATGGTTCTGGACAAGTACATGCCGGCTTTGTATGCCGCCCTTGGGGTGTTTCTGCCGCTGATTACCGTGAACTGCGCCATCCTGGGTGCATCACTGTTCATGGTCGAGCGGGACTACACCTTCAGTGAAAGCGTGGTTTACGGATTTGGTGCCGGTGTCGGCTGGGCGTTGGCCATACTCGCATTGGCCGGTATCCGCGAAAAGCTCAAGTACAGCGATGTTCCCGAAGGGCTGCGAGGCCTGGGTATCACCTTCATTACTGTTGGTTTGATGTCCCTCGGCTTTATGTCGTTCTCAGGTATTTCACTGTAATCAACCCGGTGATTCGGTTTAACGAAAAGGCGAGACCATGAATACAGAAATTATTCTCGGCGTGGTCATGTTCACCGTTATCGTGCTGGCCCTTGTCGCGGTCATTCTCGCGGCACGGTCCAGACTCGTAAGCACCGGTGATGTGACCATTGAAGTCAACGACGACCCAGAGCATACGCTGACAACCGAAGCCGGCGGCAAGTTGCTCGGAACCCTGGCCGGAAGTGGCATCTTCCTGTCCTCCGCCTGTGGCGGCGGCGGTACTTGTGCCCAGTGCAAGTGCAAGGTCCTGGAGGGTGGCGGTGCCATGTTGCCCACCGAAAAGACCCACTTCACCAATCGTGAGGAAAAGGAAGGCTGGCGCCTGTCCTGTCAGGTGCCGGTGAAGCAGGACATGAAAGTGGAAGTGCCAGAGGAGTTCTTTGGCGTCAAGAAGTGGGAATGTGAGGTTATCTCCAACCACAACGTGGCGACGTTCATCAAGGAACTGGTGCTGAAGCTTCCCGAAGGCGAGGAAGTCGATTTCCGTGCCGGTGGTTACGTACAGCTTGAGTGTCCTCCCTACGAAATCCCGTTCAAGGATTTCAAGATTGAGGAGGAGTTCCATGAAGATTGGGACAAGCACGATATCTGGCGTTACAAGGCCATCAACAAGGAGGAGACCATCCGCGCTTACTCCATGGCCAACTACCCGGAAGAGAAGGGTGTTCTCAAGTTCAACATCCGTAT
>CAJXOQ010000007.1 GCA_913057975.1 uncultured Marinobacter sp. | reverse complement strand
ATTTTATCCCGCTCTACCAGTCTTCTTTTCTCACCAGAATGATACTTTCTGGTGACCAATCTCAATTTTTCTACCCCTTGTTTTATCTGAAAAAATCGGCTCAGCCTCTGCCGTTCCGTAGCTTTGAGCCTGACGGGCGGGGCTAGCCCACTGGCCAGAGATAGCAAAAAAGTACAGAAAAATGACAGGGTATGTATTTGTTCAGATGTGGCATTGAGCGTGTAATAGTTTCCACTGATGCACTTCACTGATGTGCGATGTATACGTCAGATCAAAGTGCCAGGAATGCTCCTGATGATCTGAGCATTCTGAACGACCTACTCCAAAAACAAACAGAGGTTGGAACATGAACAACAAACGATATCTGTCCGCTGTTATGGCGGTTGGCATGACGGCCGTCGCGTCCTCCGCAATGGCTGCCACCAAAGTGACCATTGGCACTGTTAACAATGGCGACATGGTTCGCATGCAGGGCCTTTCCGACGAATTCGAAAAGCTTCATCCAGACATCGATCTGAACTGGGTAGTACTTGAGGAAAATGTCCTTCGCCAGCGCCTGACTACCGATATTGCGACGGACGGCGGTCAATTCGATGTGATGACAATTGGAATGTACGAGGCCCCGATCTGGGGAGAGAAGGGGTGGCTGACCCCGATGGAGGATCTGCCTTCGGATTACGATCTGGCCGATATCTTTCCATCAGTTCTCGGCGGCCTGTCCTCCGACGGTACCTTGTACGCACTGCCGTTTTACGCCGAAAGTTCGATGACGTTCTATCGCAAGGACCTTTTTGAAGCCAATGGGCTGAGCATGCCGCAACAGCCTTCCTGGGATCAAATGAAAACCTTCGCCGAGACGCTCCATAAGCCAGAAGATGAGCAGTACGGTATCTGCCTGCGTGGCAAAGCAGGGTGGGGCGAGAATATGGCTCTGATCACAACCATGGCTAACGCCTTTGGTGCACGCTGGTTTGATGAAAACTGGAAGCCCGAATTCACTGGCGAAGAGTGGGGCAACGCCGTCAGCTTCTACGTCGACCTTCTCGGGAACTACGGCCCTCCGGGCGCCTCATCCAATGGCTTTAACGAAAACCTCGCGCTGTTCAACAGTGGCAAATGCGCCATGTGGGTAGACGCGACTGTCGCCGGATCATTTCTTACCGATGAGTCTCAAAGCAGGGTAGCGGAGCACATCGGCTTTGCCTTGGCGCCAGAACAGGTAACGTCAAAAGGTTCGGGATGGTTGTGGTCCTGGGCCCTCGCCGTTCCGGTGAGCTCAGATGCCAAGGAAGCGGCCAAGACCTTTATCACCTGGGCGACCTCGCGGGCTTACAGCCAGCTGGTTGAGGAAACCTATGGTATTGCCAACGTGCCGCCCGGCACACGCACCTCCACCTACGACAACGCTGAATACCTGGAAGCTGCGCCGTTCGCGACCCGAACCCTGGAAGCAATCGGCAACGCCGACCCCAACGATTCCACGTTGAGTCCTTCCCCCTATGTGGGCGTTCAGTTTGCGGCCATCCCTGAGTTCCAGTCGATCGCAACCCAGGTCGGCAAGCTGATCTCGGGCGCCCTGGCAGGGTCGATGTCGGTTGATCATGCCCTGAAGGCAGCACAATCGATCACCCTTCGTGAGATGACTCGCGCCCGCTATTACTCCAACTGAATACCCGGCCAAGACGAAACAACAATGACCTGATGCAGGGGCCGCTTCGGCGGAGCCTGCTTGGGGGTCACCGGAGAACCGATATGAAGACAACCACTCTGAATGCAGGTCCCGCGAGCTCCGCCGCGGAACCCAAACAGGACAGCCACCAGGGAGGTAAGAGAAAGACATCCCGCATCAATCGTTTCATGGTGTCGCCGTCGGTGCTCGTCCTGGCGCTGTGGATGGTGATTCCGCTGTCCATGACCATCTACTTTTCAGTGATTCGCTATAACCTGCTGTACCCCGGCGATAACGAATTTGTGGGGCTGGAAAACTTCCAGTTCTTTGTCACCGATTTCGGTTTTATGGCGGGGATGAGCAACACCCTGCTGCTGGTCGGTTCCGTGCTGTTAATTACAGTGGTTCTGGGCGTGCTGATTTCGCTGCTTGTTAACCAGGCGTTCTTGGGGCGGGGCATCGTCCGGATTCTTCTGATATCACCGTTCTTTATTATGCCGACCGTGAACGCGCTGATCTGGAAGAACCTGCTGCTGCATCCGGTATCCGGCGTATTTGCAGCGATCTGGAAGTTCTTTGGCGCCACGCCGATCGATTGGTTTTCCGAGTTTCCGTTGTTCTCGATCATCATGATCGTGTCATGGCAGTGGCTGCCGTTCGCCATCCTGCTGCTGATGACCGCATTGCAATCGCTGGATCAGGAACAGCAGGAAGCGGCCCGCCTTGACGGCGCCGGACCCTGGGCTCTGTTCTTCCATCTCACCTTGCCGCACCTTGCTCGTCCGATCGCGGTGGTGGTTATGATCGAAACCATCTTCCTGCTGTCGATTTTTGCGGAGATCTTTACCACCACGGGCGGTGGCCCGGGTTACGAGACCACCAACCTTGCGTACCTCATCTACAGCCAGGCGTTGCTGCAGTTCGACGTTGGACTGGCTTCAGCCGGTGGCCTGATTGCCGTTGTGCTGGCCAACATCGCCGCCTTCTTCCTGGTGCGGCTGATCGGCAAAAGCCTGACCGAAAAACAATGATTCACGGAGGTTACAACATGCTTAGCCTGAAACAACGACGTAGCCTGAACACCCTGCTCATGGGGGTGCTGGCGTGGGGTGTGGCCCTGGCCATTTTCTTCCCGATTTTCTGGATGCTGCTGACCAGCTTCAAAACAGAAATCGATGCCTTTGCCACACCTCCACAATTGTTCTTCTCGCCGACCCTCGAGAATTACACGCTGGTTAACGAACGCAGTGACTATCTGCACTTTGCCTGGAATTCGGTGGTGGTGTCTTTCGGCTCCACGATCATCGGAATGATGCTCGCCGTACCCGCTGCCTATTCCATGGCCTTTTTCGAGACCAAGCGTACCAAAGGGACACTGCTGTGGATGCTATCCACCAAAATGCTGCCGCCGGTTGGCGTGCTGGTGCCGATTTACCTGATCTTCAAAGACACGGGTTTGCTCGATACCAAAACCGGACTGGTGATCATCTATACGCTGATCAATCTGCCGATCATGATCTGGATGGCCTACACCTACTTCAAAGAGATTCCCAAAGAGGTACTTGAGGCAGCCCGAATGGACGGCTCCACACTGTTCCAGGAGATCTGGCGGGTGCTGCTGCCCATGAGCAAGGGCGGTCTGGCGGCAACAGTGCTTCTGTCACTGATTCTGAGTTGGAACGAGGCGTTCTGGTCGCTCAACCTCACAGCGTCGGAAGCGGCCCCGCTGACGGCCCTGATCGCCTCTTACTCAAGTCCTGAAGGCTTGTTCTGGGCCAAGTTGTCAGCCGTATCGACCCTGGCCTGTGCCCCCATTCTTATCTTTGGCTGGATCAGCCAAAAACAGCTGGTTCGCGGCTTGTCCTTTGGCGCCGTCAAATAACGGAGATTTCCCATGGCTAACTTAACAATAAAGAACCTCAAGAAATCCTTCGGGGAAACAGAAATTCTCAAAGGCATCAATCTTGAGATTAAAGACAATGAGTTTGTGGTGTTTGTCGGGCCATCAGGGTGTGGCAAGTCGACCCTGCTGCGCTCCATCGCGGGCCTGGAAGAGGTGACCGGCGGCCACATTCTGCTGGATACGAAAGAGATCACCGATTTGGCCCCGGCCAAACGGGATCTGGCAATGGTGTTCCAGAGCTACGCCCTGTATCCCCATATGTCCGTACGCAAAAACATGTCGTTTGCACTGGAACTCGCTAAAGAGAAAAAAGAGGTTATCCATAACAAGGTAGCCGAAGCGGCCCGAATTCTGGAGCTGGACCCGTTGCTGGAACGCAAACCCAAAGAGCTGTCCGGTGGCCAGCGCCAGCGGGTTGCCATTGGTCGTGCAATTGTACGCCAGCCCAAAGTATTCCTGTTCGATGAGCCGCTCTCTAACCTGGACGCTGCACTGCGGGTACAGATGAGACTCGAGCTGGCCAGACTTCACCATGACCTTAACGCGACCATGATTTACGTTACCCACGACCAGGTCGAGGCTATGACTCTGGCGGATAAAGTCGTCGTGTTGAATCAGGGCCGGATTGAGCAGGTAGGCACCCCACTCGACCTGTACCGTAACCCGGCCAATCGATTTGTCGCAGGTTTCCTGGGGATGCCCAAGATGAGCTTCCTACCGGGCAAAGTAACCGCACTTGATGCCTCAAGCGTCACGGTTGAACTGACCTCCGGTACTACAGTGACCTTGCCCGCGGCCAGCGAACACCTGAGTCAGGGCAGCGCTGTTACCGTTGGCGTTCGGCCCGAAAACATCGATGTGGTTGAACCCGGCGAGAGCTCACTGACCGGCCACATGGACATCGCCGAAAGCCTGGGTAGCGATACCTATTGCTATGTAAAGACCGATGGCCAGGAAACGCTGACTGTCCGCATGCCCGGCAACTTTGCCTGCAACTACGGTGATCGCATCGGTTTACGCCTGCATGTGGATGAGTGCCACTTGTTCGACGAGCAAGGCAATGCCGTTCAGAAACCCAGCCGATTGGCAGCGTGACATCTTATGAAACTGAATAACTCAGCATTGGACCAACTGAGTCCAGAGGTGTCCGTGCCTGCTTACGAACGAAGCAACCTCGGACACGGTATCGTTCATATTGGCGTGGGCGGATTCCACCGTGCCCATGAAGCGGTCTATACCCATCAGCTGTTGCAGGCAGGTGGCAGCCCGGACTGGTCGATTTGTGGTGTTGGGCTGCGTGAAGGAGATCGAGCCATGCATCACGTGTTGTCTGATCAGGACCACCTCTACACCCTGATCGAGCTCGGCGCCGACCGCACCAATACCCTCAGTGTCATTGGCTCCATCACCGGTTTCATGTTCGCGCCTGATGAGCAGGACGCTGTCATTGAGAAAATGGCGAGTTCCGAAGTGAAGATCGTCTCGCTGACGATTACCGAGGGTGGCTACAACGTGGACGACAACACCGGGAGGTTCAATGAAAACCACCCGGACGTTCTTCACGACCTGGAAAACCCGCAGCAACCGCGCACGGTCTTTGGCTATTTGACTGAGGCCCTAAGCCGCCGACGCGAGCGTAATCTGCCGCCATTCACCGTCCTGTCGTGTGACAACCTGCCAGAGAACGGCCAGGTGGCCCGCGGTGCCCTGTTGAGCTTTGCCCGCCTGAGGGATGCCGATCTTGCAGGCTGGATCGGCGAAAAGGTGAGTTTCCCTAGCAGCATGGTTGACCGCATTACACCGGGAACCCATGACAAACATCGCCAGTGGCTGACAGAGAACTACGACCTGGAAGATGGCTGGCCAGTTATCTGCGAGCCTTTTTACCAGTGGGTGCTGGAGGATGATTTCTGTAATGGTCGTCCGGAATGGGAAGCGGTGGGTGTTCAGTTCACGGACGACGTCGCCCCTTACGAGCGCATGAAAATCCGCCTGTTGAATGCCAGCCATTCCGCTATGGCCTACCTCGGGTATCTTTCCGGTTATCGATATACCCACGAGGTCATGGCGGATGATCGGTTCAGCCGTTTTATTCGCAGCTTCATGGATGAAGACGTGACACCGATACTGGGAGAAATTTCAGGCATCGATGTGCCCACGTACAAGCAGACCCTGATCGAACGCTTCTCCAACCCTCAAATGGGCGATGAGTTGGCCCGGCTGTGTATGGACGGCTCCAGCAAGATACCGAAGTTCCTGGTGCCGACGGTGCAGACACTGGTGAAAGAAGGACGACCGCTGTCTCGTGTTGCCATGATCATTGCCAGCTGGGCGCTCTACCTCCGTGGCAAAGATGAGCAGGGACAACCGCACGAGATCAATGATCCCATGGCCCCCCGGCTGCAGGCGGCCGTTGAAGACAGAGCCAACCTGACCCCGGAGTTTCTGGGAATGGCAGACCTTTTTGGGACCACGCTCGCCAGTTCCAGCGACTTTGAAGAGGCCTTCGATAGGGCACTCGACAAGCTGGAAAAAAAAGGGGTTTTTGCAGCCCTCAGCGAGACCTGACCTGACGAACATTAGGGAGCACAGATATGAATGCACTGGGCAAATCCGAGTCCTGGAGCATGCTGGAACAACTTGCCAACGAGACTCGGAACGACCGGATCGCGGATTATTTCAAAGCGGATCCGGACCGCTTCGATAAGATGAGCCTCCGGTTAGGCGAGCTGTTTCTGGACTATTCCAAGAACAAGGTATCGCCGCAGGTGATGGATGCGCTGTTCGAGATGGCCAATCAGTCGCCGTTAGAGTCGCGCCGGGAACAGATGTTTTCCGGGGAAACCATTAACATCACCGAACAGCGGCCGGTTCTGCATACCGCCTTGCGCAACCTGGGTGAGGCACCGATTGTCGTGAATGGCCACGACGTCATGCCAGAGGTTCGGGCCAGCCTGGAAAAACTCAGGGCCTTCACCGAGCAGGTCAGGAACGGACAATGGCTGGGCTATACCGGCAAGCGCATTCGCGACGTTGTAAATATCGGCATCGGCGGTTCAGACCTTGGGCCCAGCATGGTGTGTCGCGCCTTGCTTGATTACCAACATCAGGAAATGAACGTCCACTTCATTTCCAACGTCGACGGCCGTCACCTCAAGAAAGTGCTGAAAGGGCTGGATCCGGAAACCACGTTGTTCGTTGTGTCGACCAAGACCTTCTCTACCCAGGAAACCCTGTTGAATGCGAACAGTGCCAAGCGCTGGTTCCAGGCGCAGACGCAAAGCACCACAGCCGATATGGGCCAGCACTTTGTCGCGGTGTCCACCAACATCAACGCAGCAACGGAATTTGGCATCCGCGAGGACAGCATCTTTGAATTCTGGGATTGGGTAGGTGGCCGCTATTCGCTCTGGTCCAGCATTGGCTTGCCCATTGCCTTGAGTATCGGGTTCGATGCGTTTATCGAGTTGCTTGAGGGCGCTTTCATAATGGACCAGCACTTCCGGGAGGCACCATTTGAGGCCAATATGCCGGTCGTGCTGGCTCTTATCGGCATCTGGAACATCAATTTCCTGAGTGCCGAAACCCAGGCGATTATTCCTTACGATCAGGCTCTGCACCAATTACCGGCGTTCCTCCAGCAACTGGATATGGAAAGTAACGGCAAGTCAGTGGACATCGATGGCAACCCGGTCAGCCACGCCACCGGCCCCATTGTGTGGGGGCAAACCGGCTCGAACGGTCAACATGCGTTCTTTCAGTTGCTGCATCAGGGTACACGCTTCGTACCCATCGACTTTATTGCGACGCTAAAACCCGAGGACGACACCAAAGACCACCATTTTGCCTTGCTGACTAACATGCTGGCTCAGGCCAACGCCTTTATGAATGGCGACACCCAGAACGACCAATACGCCAGTTGCCCAGGCAATCGCCCGAGCAACGTGCTGCTGATGGACGAATTGACGCCCCGAAATCTGGGCGCCTTGATTGCTCTCTACGAACACAAGGTCTTTGTGCAGGGTGCTATCTGGAACATCAACTCCTTCGACCAGTGGGGCGTGCAGCTGGGCAAGCGGCTGGCCAGCGATATCAGCCGCGATATTGAACAACAGAGCGACAAGTACGATCCGTCAACCCAGGGACTGATGGGGATTGTCAAACAGCACCTGAACACGGGTACAACCAATTCGGACCCAGCGGTTGAAGAGGGGAGCAGTCGATGATCAAGGTTATTTCATTCGGTGAAGCCCTGGTGGACATGCTCTCAAGCAGGGTGAGCGAAGACCAGGCTGAAAACTCTGATTCGGTCAACGAGCGCTTCACAAAGTTTCCAGGTGGTGCACCTGCCAACGTAGCCGCGGCGATCGGTAAGCTCGGCGGCGACAGCTATTTCGCCGGCAAAGTGGGCGCTGACATGTTCGGTGATTTTCTCGTTAAGTCGCTGGAAGCCATGCATGTGCGAACAGACTATCTGCTGCAAACCAGCGAAGCGAAAACTGCCTTGGCTTTTGTGTCATTGGATAAGACCGGAGAGCGAAGTTTTGAGTTCTACCGGGGACCATCGGCTGACCTGTTATTCGCCCCACACGAATTCCAGCCAGAATGGTTCGACGACCGCGGCATTTTCCATTTCTGCTCCAACACGCTGACCGAACCGGGCATTCTGGAAGCAACCCAAGCGGGACTGGAAAAGGCCAGAGCAGCGGGGTGGCTGGTGAGTTTTGATATGAACCTCAGAAATAACCTCTGGCCCAAAGGCACAGATCCATATGCTCCGGTGTGGGCCTGTGTGGAGCAAGCGGATCTTGTGAAGCTATCCGCAGAAGAACTGGCCTTCTTGTGCAGACACCAGAACGAAACCGAGGTGTTGCAGAAAATCTTGAAGGCAGGCGCTTCGTTGGTGTTGGTTACAGACGGCGGAAAACCATTGCGTTACTTCACCTCATCTCATTACGGCTCCATCGAGCCACGAAACGTGCAGATGGTTGATAGCACCGCCGCCGGCGATGCGTTCGTTGGTGGGTTGCTCTATCGGCTGTCGGACCTGGATATAACCGCTGCCAGTCTTAAGGCGTTGGGCGAAGACCCCGAGCAACTTGAAGACATACTGACCTTTGCCAGTGCCTGTGGTGCGCATGCGGTCACTCATGCAGGCGCTTTCACCTCTTTGCCAGGCCTGGAGGAAGTTTCGGCTTACCTACCCGGATAGGAGCATGCCCGACACAGCGCTCGGCAGATCTACCCATCTGCGCGACCTGTTGTCCTGAATCCGAACCATTCCGAGAACTATTCATTACAGGACCGTTGACCAAAGGCGCCAAAGCCGGGTCGGGGCCGGCTACGTTCGCCCCGAATAAAATCAAGATCAAACTCAAACCCAACAAAAACAAAGGTATATAACGATCATGAAAACAATCATCAAACTTCCTCTGCTCAACCGGAATCAACTTGCTGCCGCTATTGCGGGCACGATGATCTCAACCACGTCATTTGCAATCGATTTCCACGGTTACTTCCGTTCGGGTATTGGCGCCACAGTAGGTGGTGGTGACCAGGCATGCTTTTCTGCTCCAGGCGTACCCAAGTACCGGCTGGGCAACGAGTGCGAAACGTATGCGGAAATCCAATTGGGCTCCGAAGTGTTCAAGGAGGGAGACACAAGCTTTTATGTGGACTCGATGATCGCGTACATCACACCTCAGGAAAACGACTTCGAAACTGTGAACGACGAGGATGCGACGATTGCGGTGCGCCAATTCAACGTTAGAGGCACCAACGTCATCAAGTCACTGCCTGGGTCAACACTGTGGATCGGCAAGCGCTTTTACCAGCGACACGATGTTCACATCAACGATTTCTTCTACTGGGATGTATCCGGGCCCGGCGCAGGACTTGAGGACATCGATGTAGGGACCGGGCTCCTGCATGTCGCCTGGACCCGTTCCGCCAACGACGAAACCGGTAACGGTGCCGATCTACCGAACGAGGACCCAGTCACCAATGACATCATTGACGTGCGCTGGACCGGCCTTCCGGTCAACCCCGGCGGCACTCTGGAACTGGGCGTTGACTATGGTCGCGCGAACTTGAACGACGAGCAGGAGGACGCCGGCGTTGATGACGAGGACGGCTACATGGTTACCGCCGAACATCACCAGACCAACTTTCTTGGCGGTTACAACAAGCTGACCCTGCAATACGCCAAGGACTCTCTGGTTGCCAGCGGCGGCCGGAGCAACAGCAGCGCTGTAAATCAAGGCTCCATGGTCCGTGTCATTGACCACGGTTTGATCCCGCTGGGTAGCGATATGGATCTGTTCTATGTGGGTATTTATGAGGACACCGGTCTGGATAATAACCAGGGTAGTAAATGGACGTCATTGGGGGTCCGTCCCACCTATTACTGGAGCCCGTTGATGAGTACGGCGGTCGAACTGGGTGTTGACCGGGTTTCCCCGGAACTATCCGGAGCGGAGGATTCAGACCTGCAGAAAATAACCATTGCCCAACAATGGTCACCTGGCGACACCTTCTTCGCGCGGCCGCAGTTGCGTCTATTCGCCACCTACGCAAACTGGAGCGACGATTACAACGCAGCCAGCGAGTCAATCGGGCCGGATGACAGCAATGGGCTAACCTTTGGCGCCCAAGCGGAAGTCTGGTGGTAGGTACAAACTAGCGACACATTAAAACGCTAGCCAACGCGGGCCAGCTTCTGCTGGTCCGCATTATCCATCTCGTTTACACATAAGCTGCATAAACGTTGTCACTGTCAGAAGGATTAGCAGTATACCGGCTCCGATAATCAACCCGGACAGATGCAGCACACTCGCCAGAAAACCAAGGGCAACAAGCAACATCGCCGCGATACCGTAAATCCATGGAATGCTTTGCGCCATGACCCGGAAGAATAGCATTCCCCCAACCAGGAACAGGATCGGCCCAGCAGTAGCAATTACGACTGCCGGCAAATGAATGGCCGTCGAAGGGTGCGCAACAATCTCTTCGATTCCCACAGCCATGGTGATGGCGCCACATACCATTATGCCGTGTGCGTAGGCCAATCCGGATCGGGCCAGGCGAGTGTGGCCTGATGCGCTGGAGAAACGGCTTTCTCCGGTTTCAGTGGCATGTACAAAATACAGCCACCACAGTGAAACAATCATGAGAAAACCAATGGCGGATGCGGTAATCACGTCAGGGGTAAGTTCCCGCTCGGTCAGTAGTCCGCCAAGCAACAGGATTGATTCACCAAGGGCAATGATGAACACCTGTTGATTCCTCTCCAGCAGGTGCAGGCCACGCAGCGGCCATGTATCCATTGGCGTGGCGCCAATTCTTGGGAGCCAGAACCCGAAGTAGGGTGCAGAGTAATCAATAAGCACGGCGACTACCCACAGGATCAGCCTGTGTTCCGGAACGATTGCGCCAGCGATCCAGAGTATCGAAGAAAAGGTACTCCAACATCCTAGTTGCGCATAGTTTCGGCCCATGCGTGTGCCCCGAAAGACCAATGCCATATAAATCGCTCGCACCAACGCCATGGTGACGTAGGCGCCCGCAAACAGGCTGGCTTTGTCCGTGTATGCTGAGGGCATGGCGACGGCCATGGCCAACGCGCAGGCTATCAACAGGATCATCAGAGTACGGCCGCTATGGTGATCCGGATTGACCCAATTTGTTGCCCACGCGGTGTAGTTCCACGCCCACCAGACAGCTGCAAACAGCGTAACGGACTCCATTGCCCCGATGGCTGTTTGATGGGATAGCAAGTAATGGGAGAGCTGAATGATCGCGAACACGTAGACGAGATCGAAAAACAACTCCATGTTGGTCACATGCGGTGTTTCCCCACCTTCAAGTTGTCTTAGTGCCGTGGTCGGCACAATTCGATGAAGAATGGTGTCTGTCACGTTATAGCTTTCTCGCAAAGATGACTGCGGTCAGTGCCGGCACTCCGAAAACGAACAGGAAGATAGGCAGTTCCGCCATAAAGGAGTATCCGGCATGAAGGATACCGACCCCCATGTTTACCGCTGCGCACAGGAACCAGGCAACAATGTAGAGGGGCAAAACTGATTTGAACGTCCGGCCCGTAGTCCGGGCGACAATGATCGCAACAGCCAGAAGAGCGAAACCACCCAGAATAATCATTAAGGTATGCATTAATTGAGTCCTCTAGTACTGGTATATGGCGAGTGAAGAGAATGAGGTCGACAGTAGGTTAAGGAGGCGGTAACACCGCCTCCTCTTGGTTGCCCGATTACTTGGTAGTATAGCCACCGTTCACCAAAATGGTTTGCCCCGTCATCCACCATCCTTCGGATACCATGAATCGCACATAGGGGACGATATCCTCGATTTCTGTTAGCCCAGACTTGGAGAACGACGAAAGGGCGGCTGCCGTTTTGTGAAACGCTACAGCATCGTCGCTTTCTGCCGGGTAGAAAAAAGGTGTATCCATTGGGCCGGGACCAATGGCGGTCACTGAAATGCCGCGTTCCCCAAATTCTTTGGAGGCGGCCCGGGTAAAGTGCTCCACTGGCGCTTTCATACCCGCATATGCCGCATAAAAAGGTGTGTAGGCGCCCAACAGAGAGGTCACTAACGTGCAGATCTTTCCATTGTCATTGAGGTATTTCCCCGCCTCTTTCAGGAAAAAGAATGCGGACTTCGAGTTAATCGCACTCATGGCGTCGTATTCTTGCTCGCTGATTTCTACCATGGGCTTCTTCAACACCATGCCTACGGTATTGATCGCAATATCCGGCTTGCCGAAAGTCGCCTCGGTGTCTGCGAATAGCTTTTCGACATTGTCAGCCTTGGTCAAATCCTGTTGAAAGATCGCAGCTTCAGCCCCTGCGGCACGAACCTTAGAGGCCGTTTCTTCGGCCGCTGCCTTTGTTGAATCACTGTTGTAATGAATAACGATGGCTTTCGCTTTATGGGCGGCAAGGTCCTCTGCCAGGAGCCCGCCCAGGTTCTTGGCGCCACCGGCTATGAGCACTACTTTGCCTTCAATGCTGTTTCGAGACATTGTCTTTATCCCTTGCTGTGTGTTTTTCGATTGGCGGATGCTTCCCGCCAGGTTCACAATCAGGTTAGGCTGTAGGTTATCCTGAATAAATAATGCATTTAGAACAGCAGTTGTCGAAAAACACGAACAATTGGATGGTATGGACAGGATTCGGCAAGTACAGGTTTTTATCCAGGTTATGGAAAGCGGGAATTTCACGCGCGCGGCTGAAGCACTGAGCATTCCCCGCTCGACCGTATCTACGACTATCCAGGCCTTGGAGGATCGGCTGGAAGCCCAACTATTGCAGCGTACGACCCGGCAAGTTGTGCCCACTCACGATGGGTTGCAGTTTTTCGAGGCTGCACAAACGCTTGTAGAGGCTTTTGAGGCGGCAGAATCGATATTTCGTCAAAGCCCCCAACAGGCAGAAGGGCGCTTGCACGTAGATATCCCGAGCCGTATCGGGCGTCGTATCGTTATTCCGGCATTGCCTGAGTTTCTGAAGCAGAATCCAAGGGTAAAACTGGAATTCAGTATGAACGACCGAATCATCAACATGCTGACGGAGGGCGTGGATTGTGTGGTCAGGGTCGGACACCTCCCAGACTCCGAGCTGGTATGCAGAAAATTGGGTGATATCGAAGTCATAAACTGTGCCAGTCCGATTTATCTAGCGCAGCATGGTACGCCGATGTCTCTAGACGACATGGGTGGCCACATTCTTGTCAACTACGCGGTCAATCTGCCAGCGTTAGCGGCAGAATGGGAATACGTGGAGGACGGTCGGCAACGGGTAATGAAAATGCAGAGTGCGATTACCGTGGATAACGCAGAGGCCTATATCGCCAGTGCAAAGGCAGGTATTGGCATTATTCAGGTTCCAAAATTTGACGTTCAGGATGATCTTGAAAGCGGGGACCTGGTACAGATTCTCGAAGCCTATAAAGCACCCTCCTTACCTATATCGTTGTTGTATCCGAGCCGTCGAAATCTGCCGTTGAGATTACGTGTGTTCCAGAGCTGGGTAACGGAATTGTTATCAACATATGGTTTGTGGAGGGACGGTTAATGGCGCCCAGCTTCGGTTAGTGTTCGTCACAATTGTCTATACTTATCAGACTATAAGAACGGCGATGACTGCCGTTCCCGAACCAAAAGCGTAGTGGGGCGCCTTTCATGCAGCGTGCAGTATCAGTTGCCATACATTATGGAGTTGTCACGATGTTGCTGGTGTCCTTTGGAGCTATCAGCCACGCGGCTGCACCAACATCGACGGTAAAAATCTGTTATGAGTCCTGGGCTCCCTACATCTTTCAGGATCACGAGGGAGAGATGCGCGGCATTGCCGTGGAACTGATGAATACAGCCCTTAGTGATCTGGAGTTGGACGCCACTTACGAGGAACTACCGTTCAAGCGCTGCGTATCCGAGGTCAAGTCAGGCGCATCGGACGTTGCCATGCCAGTAACGGAAGGGCGGAGCTATCTACTGCACTCACGGACGGTGTTCGCTCACTGGACGTTGGCTGCGATCGTACCTGAGAGTCTATCCATTGAAGAGCCGGTAACTCTGGAGAAGCTGAACGACCTTAGCGTGCTTGTTATCAGCGGCTATGTATACCCGGAAAATATTGCACGCTGGGCAGAAACCCATCCGGATATTACAGACATAACCTATTCCGCTGATGGCGAAGGGATGGTGCCTTTCCGTATGCTTGAATTCGGGCGGGCCGACGTGTTCATTGAGGACAACTTCTGGAGCGCCAATCTGATCCAAAAATACGATCTGGCGCTTCGCGTTCTGGAACCCGCACTGGGTTCCGCTGTCAGTGTTGCCGGTTATCGCAAAGAGCTTACAGGTCTGCGCGATGACATTGACCGTATCCTGGAGAGACGAGGACAGTCGTTCAGGGACGAGCTGTTTACGAAGTACACCGGTTATGCCGAGTCGTTTTTCTCCGGTCAGTAAACTAAAGCTTCCCGGTAAAGCAGACCTAACAACATGGTGATGGGAGAGACCAATGGTTAACCTGAGGATAAACGGACAAGAGCACGAGTTGGACGTCCCGGATAATATGCCCCTGCTGTGGGCACTTCGTGACGTTGTGGGAATGAAAGGCACCAAGTTTGGATGCGGTATCGCGCAGTGCGGTGCCTGCACCGTTCATCTTGATGGGGTAGCGACCCGGTCCTGTGTAATGCCCGTTTCTGCCGCCAAAGGTGAAATCACAACGATCGAGGCCATGTCTGATGACGCGGTTGGCCAGAAAGTCCAGCAGGCCTGGCTGGACCTGGGTGTGGCCCAGTGTGGTTACTGCCAGGGCGGCCAGATTATGAATGCCACAGCTCTGCTGAAAAAAACACCGCAACCGGAAACCCAGGAAATCGTCGACGCCATGGCGGGTAACCTTTGCCGGTGTGGAACCTACAACCGTATCCTCGCGGCGATTGAACGGGCCGCGGGCAAGGAGGCCAGCTCATGAGTCAGTCAGACGATACACTGCTGCTTGCCAATGTCAGCCGCCGCGGTCTGTTAAAGGGATTGGTTGGGGGCTCAGCGCTCCTGCTGGCCGCCCGATGGGATATGGGATTAGCCAATGAACAGGCGCAGTTCGGTGCCGGCGCCATGCCGGGCGGTTGGGTCGACAACCCGAATGTATTCATACACATTAACGCGGACGGTCTGGTTACGATTGTCAACAACCGTGCCGAAATGGGGCAGGGGATTCGCACCAGCCTGGTCATGGTAGCCGCCGACGAGTTGGGCGCTGACTGGGATCAGGTTCGTGCGGAACAGGCAGACGGCGATCAGGATATATTCGGCAACCAGAATACCGATGGCTCTCGCAGTATGCGTCACTGGTACACCCCCATGCGCCGTGCGGCCGCTGCTGCCAGGCTGATGCTCGAGCAGGCTGCGGCCAATCAATGGGGTGTATCGGTTGACGAAGTAAGGGCGGATATTCACAAGGTTGTTCATCCTTCCACTGGACGGGAGCTTGGCTTTGGCCAGCTTGCAGAAGCCGCACGGGAACTGGACGTTCCTGGCCGCGACGGATTGGTTCTTAAATCCGATCGCGAACTGCGTTTCATTGGGAAGGAATCCGGCCTGATCAATGGCGAGCTGAAATCCGCGTATCCCAAAGCCATCGATGGTGAAGACATTGTCACCGGCAAGGCAATTTTTGGCGCTGATGTGGATCTGGAAAACACCCTCTATGCGGTGGTGGCCAGGCCACCGGTCTACGGCGCGACAGTGAAGAGCGTCGATGATAGCGAGACCCTGAAGGTCGCAGGGGTAAAGAAAACTGTACGCATTGATGGCACTGGCCAGCCCGCGGCATTTAACCCGCTCGGAGGTGTTGCGGTAGTAGCCACCAACACCTGGGCCGCGATGGAAGGCCGCAGAGCCCTGAAGATTGAGTGGGACAATACCCCGGCCGGTGACAACGCCGATTACACATCGGATGTTTACCGGGAAGCTCTGGAAAAAGCAGCACAGTCACCAGGCAAGGTTATACGCCAGTCGGGTGATGTTGAGGCAGCTTTGAAAGAGGCCGATAAGCGGGTGTCAGCCACCTATTACATGCCCCATATGGCTCAGGCTCCCATGGAGCCCCCCGTAGCCGTGGTTCGCGTAAGCGCGGGCAAGGCTGAGGCCTGGGCGCCAGTACAGCACCCCAGGGCGACACGAGAAGGTATAGCCGGGGTTCTGGAGCTGGACCTGGAAAAGGTGACCGTTCATCAAACCCTGCTGGGTGGCGGCTTTGGCCGTAAATCGAAGCCCGACTTCGTGATTGAGGCCGCTCAAGTGGCCAAGGCCTTTGAAGGGCAGCCCATCAAACTGCAGTGGTCCCGTGAGGACGACATTCAGCATGCCTACTTCCATGCGGTTTCTGTGGATCACCTGGAAGCGGGGCTCGACGGTAATGGCAAAGCGACCAGTTGGCGCCACCGTACTCTGTCTCCCAGCATCGCATCGCTGTTCGCGCCGGATCCAAAACACAAGGGGAGCTTCGAGCTGGGCATGGGGTTTAACACCATGCCATTCAGCATTCCCGCTATTCGTTTGGAGAACCCGCCGGCACCGGCTCATGTCCGCATCGGGTGGTTCCGCTCGGTGTACAACCTACCGCATGCGTGGGCCATCCAGAGCTTTGCCCACGAAATGTCAGTAGCGGCCGGCAAGGATCATCGCGATTACGTGCTGGACCTGTTGGGGCCAGGGCGTGAGGTTCACAATCTCACGGTGGGCGATGGTTGGAACTACGGTGAAGATCCGGAGATGTATCCAATTGATGTAGGCCGCATGCGCCGGGTCATTGAGCGTGCCACCGAAGAAGCGGGTTGGGGAAAGGAAACAGCAAAGGGGCGTGGCCTGGGTCTTGCCTTCCACCACAGCTTTGTTTCCTACACCGCCGTCGTCTTTGACGTGGAAGTGGATGATAACGGGCAAGTGACCATTCACCGCGCTGACATTGCCTTTGATTGTGGGCCGCAGGCTAACCCGGAGCGAATCCGTTCACAGATGGAGGGTTCCTGCGTGATGGGAATCGGCATCGCCCTGCAGAATGAGGTGACGTTCCAGAATGGTGTCGCTCAACAAAGTAACTTCGACAGATACTTATTACCGCGAATGCCAAACGCGCCGAAAGTGGTCCGGGTGCACCTGATTGATAATCCCGATGACGCCATGGGCGGTGTCGGCGAGCCGGGATTGCCACCGGTCGCGCCAGCACTGTGCAACGCTATCTATGCGGCCACAGGAAAACGCATCCGGCGTCTTCCCGTTGGTGATCAGTTGAGTGCATGACCGTGCAAAGTCTGGATGCTCGAGTAGTGGGGCAGGCGGTCGAATGGCTTGGGAATGGCCGGACGATCTGGTTCTGCACGGTGTTGTCGACCTTCGGGTCATCGCCCAGGGAGCCGGGCTCACTAATGGTAGCCACCTCTGATGGACATCATGTGGGCTCGCTCTCGGGTGGTTGTGTCGAGGAAGACTTCCTCGAACGCGTTGCCGCAGGAAAGTACGAGCAACCAGCTGTTATTGTCCGTTATGGCGACCCGGGCAACAGCCCGGATAGCCCCCGTATTCACTTGCCCTGCGGGGGTATTCTTGACGTACTGGTGGAACGAATGGCTGCCACCCCAAAGATCCGGGATCACCTTGAGCGGATTCAGCAGGCCCTGTCCGGCCAAAGTGAAATCGCACGCCATATCAGATTGACGGATGCAGCGTGTTGGCTGTCCGATGCTGAACCAACGGGGCCGCGGGTATTGCAAAATGAAACCGAAGAGACGGTGACGATTCGTATTGGCCCCGTCGCCAAGCTGATTCTGGCCGGCTATTCAACGGTGTCAGAGGCCTGTGCCCAGTTCGCCTTAAGCCTTGGTTATGAGGTGGTGCTGTGTGACCCACGGGAGGAAGTCACCAATGGCATGAGCCTGCCGCCGGGTGTTGAGTTTGTGCCCCAACTGCCGTCGCTGTATATCGCTTCGCCTGGTGCTTGCACGCCCTCCACAGCGATAGTCGCCGCAACCCATGACCCGCGCATTGATGATCTGGCCATGATGGCCGCTGCCAAAACCTCGGCAAGCTACATCGGTGTGATGGGCTCTCTTCGTACTTCCCAGGCCCGATCCGAGCGCCTTCGTCGAACAGGCGGCCTATCAAAGGAAGACGTTGAGCGGATCCACATGCCCATCGGACTCAACCTCGGCAGTAAAACCCCTTCTGAAATTGCACTGGCCATCGTTGCGGACATGGTGCGTGTCAGGCGAGGGCGTTCACGTGTCGAACTGTGAGCGCCCTTGCTCACACCTAGGTTGAAAGGTTGGTGGGTCATTGCCCACCGAATACCGGATTACTCGTAAGCACCTGCGGAGTAGGTCAGCTCGTAACTGTGGCTGTAGATCTCGAGAATGTTTCCGAACGGATCTTCCATGTAAACCATGCGGTATGGTTTTTCGCCGGGGAAGTATTCACGAACTGGCATGCGTTGTTTACCGCCTGCCGCAACGATTTTCTCTGCTAGGCCTTCCACGTCCGGGTCCTGGACACAAAAGTGAAAGACGCCGGTTTTCCAGTACTCGAAGTTGTCTTCCGGCTTTTCTGCGTTGTTGAATTCAAAGATTTCCACACCGATTCGGTCGCCAGTGGAAAGGTGAGCAATCCGGAAAGAGTTCCAGCCTGCGCCAAAAACATCGGTACACATCACCCCAATAGGGCTGTCATCTTCCTTGATAGTGGTTTGCGGCATGATCAGATACCAGCCCATTACTTCTGTATAGAACTTCACAGCGGCATCAAGGTCGGTCACCGAAATCCCGATATGGGAAAAACTGCGTGGGTAAGTGGTGCTCATGGTTCTTCTCCTCTGGAAAATGTAGAACCAGAGTAAGCGGCGATTGCTATAATATAAACAGGTCATTGCTTATCAGATTAATAAGAGTTTCTTATGCTCAATCCCCAATGGTTACGTTCGTTCGTTGTACTTGCCGACGTCGGCAGTTTTACCCGGACAGCCGACCAGCTCGGCCTGACCCAGGCAGCCGTCAGTCAGCATGTAAGACACCTTGAAGAACAGCTGGGGACCCTGGTGATACGGCAACCTCGACGGATGGAGTTAACACCGGCCGGCCACGCACTCCTGGCGTATTGTGATGAGATGGAACAGGCCGATATGCGCTTACGCCTGCGAATGTCGGAAGGCGATAAAACAAGGGGGCAGTTCAGTCTTATCACGCCGGGGAGTTGCGGCCTGCTGCTATACCCACTGTTGCTGGATCTACAGGAGCAACATCCTGACTTGGTGGTCCGTCATCGATTTGCACCGGATACGGAAATATTGGATGCGGTCCTGGGCAAACGCTATGAGATTGGCTTGGTTACGGCAAAGCCTGACGATCCCCACTTGACGTTCTCCCACTTCGCTGAAGAGCCACTGGAGCTGATTGTGCCTGCAGGGCAATCGGTATCGAGTTGGGCGGATCTGGAACGATTAGGCTATATCGACCACCCTGATGGCCGGGCCATGGCAACGCGCCTGTTGAGCCGCTGCTTTCCGGGGGAGCCTGGAATCCGAAATATTCCGGTGCGCGGTTTTGTCAATCAGGTAGGCTTAATTCTCGAGCCCGTAGCCAGGGGCATGGGCTTTACCGTACTACCGCAATACGCGAGACAGGCCTTTGCCCAACACAGCGAAATCAAGGTTATCACGCTTGAAAGGGACGTGGTGGATTCGCTCTGGATGATTTCCCGGGCGGAATGGCCCCTGTCTGCACGCGCTCGCTACGCCATGGAATATCTGAAGCAACAATTAAGAGATCGGTGACAAAAAAACGCGAGTTCGTCCGATGGCGCTTCAGTTTGTTTCCAGATGATGCATGATCTGGCGTGCAACGTCTTTGGCGGGTTTCTCCGAGTTATCAATTTCCAGCGTATTGATATGATGAATAGGGAGGAACCTCCACTGCGACAGCAGCTCTGAAAGGTGTCTCTCGCATGAAATTTTGTGGGTCTTTTGGCGCTCAGTACTGCTGGAACGGTTGATTAGCACGTCATGCCTTGGCAAAAGGTGGACAGGGAACACCTGAATATTTTCCGACTCAAAAAAATCGAGATACCGTTTTATTTCATCCCTGTCCTCTTCTGCGCATGTCATGAAGGTCATCGCAATCCGTTGCACTCCCAGTTCATTCGCCTTGGATAGCGCTTGTCGTCGGATCGAGTTAGTGAAATCGTGGAAGTCCTTCTCCCCGAATTCATCATAGATGGACAGGCTGAGGTCCACGGCCAGGTGGTTATGAAAAAGCTTGAAGCCATGTTCTTTCTCAAGCGCTTTGGCGACCGTCAGTTTCCCTGCAGCCGGCGGGCCGTGAAGCCAGACAAGTTTCATTGTGATGGGACTCCTCAGTCAGGCCATCGGGCCGTCAAGGCAAAGTCAACAAACCGATCAACTTCGTCCTGATTCTCGCTAACTCCCCACTCAAAACCAATCGACCGTTCTGCGGAGAGCTCAGCAAGTGGACGTTTGACGATATTAGGTGAATCGTAGTGTTCTGGAACGATCGCAATTCCAACACCCTGTTCCACCAGGGACAGTGCACGGTCATCCTGATTGGTTACGTACGCGACGTTCAGGCGCGTGCCGGTTGACTTCAACAGGTGTTGCAGCAATTGTCGATACTCACAATGTGACCGCGAGACAAACGGTTCATTCTCCAGGTCCGCAAGCGTGAGTGACGGTGACTTGCAGAGGTGATGGTGAGTGGCCATTGCGACGCTATAAGACTCTGAAAAGAGCGGTTTCGAGTGAGTAAAACGACGACCGTTGCCAGGACGATCCGTAAGCAGAGTTAAAGCCATATCGATTCGGCCGCTTTCTGCCAGTTTCTCCATTTCTTCTTTGTTCGCGTCAAACACCTGCAATCTTAATCTGCGATTTTCTCGCCGGTAAGGCTCGATCAAGCGGGCAACGTGCGCAATGGATAAGGTATTAATAACACCAAGCCTGATCATGCGTTGTTGATCGTGATGTTTCAGCTCGTCACGAGCCTTATTGCATTCTTCGACA
Source organism: uncultured Marinobacter sp. (assembly GCA_913057975.1). GTDB lineage: Bacteria > Pseudomonadota > Gammaproteobacteria > Pseudomonadales > Oleiphilaceae > Marinobacter. The sequence continues at coordinate 32,879 of CAJXOQ010000007.1, read as the reverse complement.
ATTCGAGTTGCGCGCTCCATTAGGGTCCTTCCCGCTGGCGTCAATACAACGTTGCGCTTGTTCCGGGTGAATAGCTTGACTCCAAGCTCATCTTCCAGCTTCGCAATGGATGCCGATAGAGCGGGTTGTGAAACGAACGCTCGCCGTGCCCCGCGAGTGAAGCTCTCTGATTCTGCGGCCGCCAGAAACAGGCGTAATTGCTGCAACTCCATAACATAACCATTGGTTGTGGTTGGCATTCATATAATCGATTTTAATTATGTTATTGGGTGGGATACGCTTTTACCAGCATCACAACGGAATAAGGGGACGGAACATGGGCACGACCGACAAACCCATCGCGTTGGTGGTTGGGGCTGGTGATCATTTAGGGTCGGCGATCGCGCGCCGATTCGCCAGGGAAGGATTCCATCTCGTGGTGACCCGTCGCCGGGGAGATCTGGAAAAGCTCGGTCGTGAAATCAGCGACATCGGGTCCACGGCAACGGCAATTCATTCCGACGCCCGTGATGAGACGCAAGTAACGGAGCTGATCAATCGAGTGGAATCAGAGCTGGGCCCAATACAGGTGGTTGTCTTCAACGTGGGTGGAAACGTTCGATTCGATCTCTGCGAAACAACCGCCCGGGTGTACCAGAAAGTCTGGGAGATGTGTGCGCTGGCGGGCTTTCTGGTGGGCCGGGAGGTGGCGGCGAAGATGCTGACCCGTAACGAGGGTACCATCCTGTTCACCGGTGCATCGGCAAGCCTGAGAGGTGGAGCCGGTTTTTCTGCCTTTGCGGGCGGTAAGCACGCGTTACGGGCCCTGGCTCAAAGCATGGCGCGGGAGCTTGGACCAAAAGGAATCCACGTAGGTCACGTTATTGTTGATGGACTGATACGAAACGAGGCGACCGCTGAATTTCTGCCTGATCTTTATGCCAGTAAGGGGGAGGGTGGCATCATCGAGCCCGATGATCTTGCCGACATTTACTGGCATCTCCATACACAACCCCGGTCAGCCTGGACATTCGAGCAGGATGCGCGGCCATTTTCTGAGCCCTGGTAAATCCTTTCCAACAAGAGGTAATGACGATGAGTACGAATATCGACTTTTATTATGATTTCATAAGCCCCGCGTCCTATTTCGCCTGGATGCGGTTGAATGAACTGACGGAGGGGACAGGCGCCCGTATCAATTACAAGCCGATTCTTCTCGGGGGTATTTTCAAGGCCACAGGCAATACGTCTCCGGTGACCGTTGAAGCCAAATGGGAATGGATAAAGACCGATTTTCAGCGCCATGCCGATCACTATGGCATTCCGTACCGGTTTAACCCGCACTTTATTTTCAGCACGGTCAATGCAATGAGAGGGGCTCTCTGGGCGCTATCGAACGGACAAATCGAATCCTACAACCAGGCAATGTTTTCAGCCGCATGGGCCCAGGGAGAGGACCTTTCATCCCCGGATGCATTGAGGGAGATCTTAACCAACGCTGGTTTTGATCCGGAACAGGTAGCGGGCGCGATGGCGCAACCCCAGATAAAAACAGCGCTGATCGAGGCGACGGATGACGCCGCCAAGAGGGGCGTGTTCGGAGCCCCCACCTTCTTCGTCAATGACGAAATGTTCTTTGGCCAGGACCGTATGGACTGGGTCAAGCGAGCGCTTGGATAACCTGAGCTGTCTTCCGCGTTAACACCAATGTCACTTTCGTCACTCCTGAGGAATCTATGAACGACCCCATTCAACGCTGCAAGGTTTTAACCGCAGGGGTGCTCAACCTGATTTTGGTCATGGGCATAGCCCGTTTTGCGTATACGCCTTTGCTGCCGGCCATGCAGGAACATACCGACTTGGGAGCGGCGGACGGAGGTTGGCTTGCAGCGATTAACTATCTCGGATACCTCGTGGGTGCGGTCGTTGCGTCTGTGATCAGTGATCTGGAATTAAAGGACCGCCTCTATCGCATTGGGTTGGTGGTTGCGGTCATAACGACAGCCGGTATGGGACTGACTGAGAACCTGTGGCTCTGGTCAATCCTGCGCTTTCTGGCGGGGCTGAGTTGTGCCGCCGGCATGTTGATTGGTTCCGGGTTGGTACTGAACTGGCTGATCCGTCACAACCACCGTAGCGAGTTGGGCATTCAGTTCAGTGGCGTTGGGCTGGGAATGGTTGTGTGTGCGGTTGCAGTTGAGTTGATGAACACTTGGCTTGATTGGCGCCAGCAATGGCTGGTGCTTACCGTGATCGGAGGTGCGATGCTGGTTCCGGCCTGGGCATGGTTACCACGGCCCGAATCGGCGACAGTCAACACCAGTGGTAGATCCATGAAGGACTCCCCGCCGGGTAAAGCGTTCATGGGGCTTCTTACCGCTGCATATTTTTGCGCCGGTGTCGGCTTTGTTGTGAGTGCCACGTTTATTGTCGCGATTGTAGATGAGCTGCCCGGGCTGGAGGGGAAGGGTGTCTGGGCGTTCATGGTAATGGGGCTTGCGGCAGCGCCCAGTGCTATTCTTTGGGACCTGATTGCGCGAAGAATTGGCAATCTGAATGCTTTGATTACTGCAAGTCTGCTCCAGGCTGTGGGTATTTTGTTGCCAGTCATTGAACCCAGCATCCTGTTAACGATGTTAGGTGCGATTCTTTTCGGAGGTACCTTTGTCGGCATTGTCTGTCTTGTGCTGACCATGGCCGGTCGCTTCTACCCCTCCCAGCCTGCCAGATTCATGGGAAAAATGACGATCGCTTATGGAATTGCCCAGATTGTAGCTCCAATGATTACCGGTCTGCTCCGGGAATATAACGGAGATTACTCGGTTGGACTCTACGCGGCGGCGGCCGCGATGATAGTGGGTAGTGCCCTAATGCTAATAGCCAAGACCCGGGAGGTTAGCGAAAAGCCGACCCCCGGATTCGTCAACCAATGAGATCTGGTCCAAGTGGTAGATGCGCAAATGGCAATGTCATTATCTGCCCCGTTTCATTGGTAATTTAGTCGTAGATGACGATGCAGCGCACTTCGATGCTTTGGCGATCCGGCGCACCGTAAGGTGTGGCAGGATCTTCGAACGCGCTATGGAAGCTGAACGTGGAGGGCGATCGCGGATCACTCGCATCAGCCTGCTCGCCGGCAGATCTCGCCAGCGGCCCCGCCGAATCCCATTGTTTAATCAGTAGCGCTTCATCCCCCGTCATCTCCGTGAAGTAGTACCAGTGATGGCGCTCGGCGTGTTTTGCAAAATAGTTTTCCCCGAGACGGTCCTGGTAGTGAATTTCAAATACGACCAGGTCTTCCGGGTTGACTGTCTGGCTATCGCACAGTGCCAGGGGATGTGTGGCCACAGGCTCGCTGGATATATTTCGCCACAGGTTGATAATCGCAAAACGGCCACCTTCTGCGAGCGCACGCTCGACCGTTTCATTGGAGATCAATGACTCGCTGTCGCCAAGAACACTGCGCAGAGTGTCATTGCTGCCGGGAGGGTTCGCCAGGTCGCGCAAGCGCTGGGGGGCACTGGTTAGCGTATAATCGCCATGCACCAGGTGCAAAGGCTCCTGTACTTGCTGTCCGCCTGATATCTGTTTTCCGCTTTGTTTTCCGAGCACCGAGCGGACATTGTGGTCGAAGGCAAATGCACGGCCACCGGTCGCTTCCTCTATGACTTTTGCGCATTCCGGGTAGTAGTACTGGACGACCTGTTGCTGATCCAGAAAATCCAGACCAGGTTGTGCGAGTGGCCGGGTCAGCAACTCGAATCCGTTGGTGGCAAGGCTAAGACGCTGATCGCCTGAAAAAACGCGACCGTTGTGAACCTTCTTTTCTTGCTTGTCGTGCACGACTCCCTGCATTTCGCTGTCGTTTCCGCCCGTATCCCTGCGTATCAACACCTTGCCATTTCGGTAGAGTGATGACTCGGTGGATTTATCCAGATAATTGAAAAAGCCCAGGCTGTGGTCGCGGTTATGCGTATGCGCTTTCGGTGTGCTCATCGATGGTGCCTCTCTCAATTAAATAACGAGTGTCTGCGGAAACATCTTGCACGGGGCAAAGCCAGAATTGAAACTCTGAAACCATATGCCTGCTATTCATATACGTGATAATGACATCGTAGACTGAAAGTGGATATTGGGCCTCCCTGTCGGGAGGCCATTCAGAGATCAGGCGGTAGCCGTTTCGTGGTTATCCAGGGTGGCGGAAATGCGGGTCAGAAGCAGCGCACTGAGAACAATCACGCCGCCAATCCAGGGCGTGTTCATCAGCCCCATGTCGGCCACCACATGGCCTCCGAGCCAGGCGCCGACGGCAATCCCAATGTTGAAGGCCGCGATGTTCAGGCCGGAAGCGACATCCACGGAATGCGGAGTGTAACGTTCAGCCAGTTGGACCACATACACCTGCAAGCCTGGCACATTGCCGAAGGCAAATGCACCCCAAACCAGAAGGGTGATCACGGCTGCAACCGGATTGTAAGCGCTGAAGGTCAGAACGAACAGGATGGCCGCCAGGCCGCCAAAAACGATGTACAGCGCTGAGGTTGGCCCGAAACGATCGGCCAATTTACCACCCCAGATATTGCCAGCGGCCACAGACACACCGTAGACGAGCAGCAGAAGGCTGACCATGCCGGAGGCAAAACCGGTGACTTCTTCGAGGATCGGGGTCAGGTAGGTGAATGCCGTGAACGTACCGCCGTACCCAATAGCGGTCATCGCGTACACCAGCAGCAGTCTCGGGTGAGTGATGACCTCAAGCTGCTGACGCAGGGTTGCCGGCTTTGACTGCTCCAGGTTCCTGGGCACCAAAAAGGCACTGCCGATCAACGCGATGGCCCCCAGTACGGCGACGGTCAGGAAGGTGGCTCGCCACCCGAACGTCTGTCCGATAAAGGTTCCCAGGGGAACGCCCGTTACCAGGGCAACGGTCAGGGCGGTGAGTACCGGTGCACCTATAGCAACACCTAGCGCGTACAAACTGACCAGAAGGCCAGCAGACGGGAGGGTAACGCCCAGATCCTGGGCAATGGTGGGAACCAGTCCGACAATGACAAACTCGGTGGTCCCAATCGCAAAGGCACTCAAAGTGAGTGCGAAAAGTGCAACGGGCATAGCGGCTCCTTAGCAGTGAGCGGGAATGAATTGACGATGCCTAGTTTGCGGCCGCATACTTTTGCGATAAACAGTGGTTTTTAAAAAATACTTTTGCGGAAAATGAAATGAAAAGTCGATCGGACGATCTTCACTTCCTGCTGTCAGTGGTGGACAGCGGAAGCTTTAGTAGCGCGGCAGAACAACTTGACGTATCCGTGACCCGGGTGTCGCGAGCGGTCTCACGCCTCGAACAGAGCTTGAACACAACGCTGCTGAACCGAACCACCCGCAAAGTGGGCCTAACCGAAGAAGGGCGACTGTTTGTCGCGAAGGTGAGAGATGGCCTGGCTTCGCTGGAAGAAGCCGAAGAGCAATTGGCCATACGTAAACAAAGGCCGGCGGGCCGCCTACGGGTGGACGCCGCAAACCCATTCCTGTTGCATCAGATCGTGCCTCATGTCCGGGAGTTTCGAGCCGCCTATCCGCACATTGAACTGGAATTGACGGCAAGTGATCAGATTGTCGACCTGCTGGAACGACGGATTGATGTGGCTATCCGAATCGGAAGCCTTGAAGACTCGACGCTCCATGCCAAGGCATTGGGTCGGTCTCCGCTGTCAGTGGTGGCTTCGCCGGACTACCTGAATCGGCGTGGTGGCTGCGACTCGCCGGAATCTCTCGCGGGCCACGACACCATCGGCTTCACCGCACCGGAAGCTTTGAATGTCTGGCATTTTGGCGAAGGGATACGAATCAGACCGACGGTACGAGCCAGCAGTGGGGAAGCCGTACGCCAACTCTGCCTCGGCGGAAACGGTCTGGCGTATCTTTCACGGTTCATGATCGACAAGGACCTTGAACGAGGCGACTTGGTGGAACTGATGGGGGATCAACTGGTGCGCCCCAATCCAAGAGAGTTGGTCAACGCCGTGTACTACAGGAACACAACACTGTCTGCGCGCATTCAGGTGTTTCTGGATTTCTTCAGTGCACGTTGGAAAAGCCTGTAACGACGTTACGCTCCCCTTAATGACGAAAGTTCCCTGGGAATTACTTCGTTTTTACGAAAACTAAAATCGGAAACTGCCCGTTTTTATCCGATATCGCGGCGACTAGGCTTGTAGCTCTCATCATATTTAAAGTGGAGCTATCAAATGTTTTCCAGCAGGCTGTTTTGTGCACTGATGGTTGCCGGTACCGCGACGGTGGCGAATGCCGACACCGAAAACAGCGGTTCTCTCGTGAAAGTTGTGCCGGCTGATGACGTTGAGTGGGGGTATCGTAATCCTCTTCGCGGCGTACTGAGCCCTGGTGCGGCAGACCTTTGGGGAGATCGCACGACCGACAGCGCCACCGGAATGCTTGTTCGGTTCAAGCAGGGTTTTGAGTCTCCTCCCCATATTCACAATATTACGTATCGCGGCGTTGTCATCGAAGGGCTGATGCATAACGACGACCCAGATGCACAAAAAATGTGGATGCCGCCCGGGTCTTTCTGGACACAGCCAGCCGGCGAAGATCATACAACCGCGGCAAATGGCGACACCAATCTGATTTACCTGGAGATAGACTCCGGTCCCTATCTGGTTAAGCCTTCCGACGAGAAATTTGATAACGGCGAACGCCCGCTCAACCTGCATGAAACCAATATTGTCTGGCTCAATAACAGTGAGCTACACAATATTGAAGCGGACAACGTGGAAGCCACGTTCGTATGGGATAGTGATGCCGATGTGGGCGGCTCAATGATCAAGATTGCGTCCGGCTTTGAGGGAGAAATCCGTACGAATGCCAGCGAATTTCGCGCGGTTGTGATCGGTGGCGAGGTTACCTACCAGGCAAAGGGTCTGGATACTGAAAAGCACCTCGAGGCTGGAAGCTATATCGAATCGACAGGGCGCTTCACGCACCGAATAGCAAACGACAGGGATAGGGCAGCGACCCTTTATATCCGCACGAACAGCCGGTACACCGTAAAGTAGAGAAATTACCGTGATCGTGGGTTACATCGTCACGCTCTGGCGTTTGACTGATCGTGAGTGGCTCGGGCGGCGCCAAGCAGGCATCCTTGCAACGGCTCCAGAAAACCGGGGGTCAAAGTGCCAGCATTGATGATATTCATCGTCAGAACCCGTTGCCCGGGTAGCTGGTCCAGGTGGACCGGGCGCACTCTGGACGATATAACCGACGACTCTGGTAACAGCGCGATGGCCAATCCCGATTCAACCGCCGAATAAAGATTGGCCATGTCGGTACTGGTCATCACCGTATGGTAGTCCAGACCGGACTGCCTCAAATCCGTGGCGGCGAAATCACGTAGCGCGCAATCACTTTCCAGCAATGCGACGGGCAACGCCTCCTCTGTATTGATGGGTAGCCCAACCGAGGCATACCAGCAAAGCGCTTCCGACCACAGACTTTTCTCCGGTGCGAACTGGGATTCCCCGGTAACGATAGCCACGTCGAGATCACCAGCGGTGACCAACTCCCGCAACCTGCGGCTTCGACCGCAGGTAATTCGGGGCTCCAGCTCGGGAAAGGCGTCCCGAATGCGCGGGATAAACTTCTGCAAGAATGTCTGGGCATAATCCGTGGGTATCCCGAAATGTACAGGACCCCGGAGTGGCTCCAGGCTAAGCGCGCTGAGCGTTTCGTTATTGAGGCGTAGCAGCCTGTCGATGTAGCCCAGCAACGTCTTCCCGGGTTCCGTGAGCTTGATACCCTGATTACTGCGCTCAAGAAGCCGATGGCCGATCTGCTCTTCCAATCGTTTAATCTGCATACTGACAGCGGCCTGGGAGCGGTACAGGCGGCTCGACGCCTCTTTAAAACCGCCTGCCTCCACCACCACTGCAAAGGTATTCAACAACTCCAGATCCAGAATAGGCTTCATTTGGGCGGCCTTTGGGCGTTTATCAACAAATCTGAATTATCGTATCAATAATATTCGTTTGAGTGAATCATTCCGGAGACCTATGATTTCACCATAGGCGTCGAGGTTGACGTTAAATTGATCGAATCAGTCGGCTAGCACTGAAGCAGAGGAGACACTATGAGTCACATCCATATCCCCAAGACAATGGCAGGCGTTGTTCTGACCGGGCACGGTGGCCTGGACAAACTTGAGTACCGGGAAAATCTGGAAGTGCCTCAGCCCCTCGCTGGTGAGGTACTGATTCATGTCGGAGCGAGTGCGATCAACAATACCGACATCAACACCCGGACAGGCTGGTATTCCAAAGGCGTAACAACGGGTACGGATCAGGGCGCCGCTGCAGGGTTTGAGACGGCAAACGACGAAGATGGTGGCTGGTCAGGTACACCCCTCAGTTTTCCACGTATTCAGGGTGCTGATGTGTGTGGAAACATCATAGCGGTGGGTGAGGGCGTTGACCCCGCGCGGATGGGGGAACGCGTGTTGGTTCGCCCTATGCAACAGGCGCCTGGCGACCCGTCTTCTTACAACCTCATCACGTTCGGATCCGAGATCAACGGTGGCTACGCCGAGTACGCCGTAGCGCGTTCAAGCGAAGTGTTCGCAATCAACAGTACCCTGAGCGACGCCGAACTGGCTTCATTTCCCTGCGCCTATTCAACCGCCGAAGGCATGTTGGACAGGGCACGCCTGGGGGCCGGGGAACGGATTTTGATCACCGGCGCTTCCGGTGGCGTTGGATCAGCGGCGATTCAGCTTGCCAAACGCCGGGGCGCCGAAGTAATCGCGGTGTGTGGTGAATCCAAGTTCGACGAGGTGCGTCAGCTTGGCGCTGATCAGGTCATTGCCAGGGGGCAGTCTCTGCTCGAAGCGCTGGAAAAAGACAGCGTCCACATCGTAGCGGACTTGGTGGCGGGCCCTCAGTGGCCGGAGTTGCTGGAGGTGCTGAGCCGTGGCGGTCGTTACGTGGCGTCAGGCGCCATTGCTGGCCCCATTGTGGAACTGGACGTACGAACTCTGTACTTGAAAGACCTAAGTTTCTACGGCTCTACCTGGCAGCCAAAGCGGGTATTCGAGAACCTCATCGAATACATCGAACGAAACGAAATCCGGCCTGTGGTGGCTAAAACCTACGCGTTGAGGAACGTTGTACAGGCCCAAAAAGACTTTATGGACAAGCGCTTTTCGGGAAAACTGGCCATTCAAGTCAGGGGTTAGATTACTCGATCGAACCGACACCTGCAGTGCCCCGAAATGCGCATCCGCTCTCCCAGCCTGTCGTTGGCGCCGACGGATATGCGTAAAACCCGAATTCTGAACTCCGTTTACCTCTGTTTAACTTATTTTCAAAGAGAATAAAGTCAATAGGGCCTGCTCTGGAATTGTCCGAACAGGTGGGTTTGTCACGGGTTCACATATGACCCATTTAACCTGGTGTTGATGAGGAAATTGAGATGGCTTACGAAGGCTATAAAACATTCAAAGCAGAACAGGAAGGTGGAATCCTGACAGTCACTTTTGATTTCGGGACAGTGAACGTCCAGGGTCAGGAAATGCTGGCGGATTTGGTTGGCTTGACCATGCGGCTTGAACGGGATCGTAGTGTAAAGGTCGTGATATTCCAGTCAGCAAACCCCGAAATTTGGGTTAGCCACTATGACACAAATCTCCTGAAGGATATGTCCACTGAGGCCGTGGCTCGGGGAGACGCAAAACTGTTGGATCTGCAGTCAGTTCTTGAACGTGTCAGCAGGTTACCCCAGGCGACCATCGCAAAATTGGAAGGGGTCGCTCGAGGAGGCGGACATGAACTGGCACTGGCCTGTGATATGCGGTTCGCGGCGAGAGGCAAATACAAACTGATGCAGATGGAAGTCGCCATGGGCATCCTTCCCTGCGGTGGCGGTGCTTCCCGAATGGCTCGCCAGGTTGGGTTGGGTAGAGCGCTGGAAATCATCCTGAGCGCGCGAGATTTCTCGGCAGACGAAGCAGAGGCTTACGGAACCATCAACAGAGCCTTAGACCCTGATGACATTGGACCTTACGTTGATACACTCGCCAAGCGTATCGCGCTGTTCCCGGCTGAATCCATTAATGCCTGCAAACAAGCTGTGTACGAATCGATCGACAAACCAATCGAAGAGGCACTCAAGGCTGAGGCATATTGGCTCTATCAAGCCACCAGTAAAACTCCGGCGATCAGGCGTTTTGCAGAGGCAGACAGGCAAGGTCTGGAACATGACATCAAAAATCAGCGGCGTTGGAACGACATCGTCGTTGATGTGCAGGAAATACAGTAACCTTACCTAGCTCTAGATGAAGAAAGCCAAGCCCCTCCTTTCCTTGACGATGGAGGGGCTTGTCTAGCCTCTAAGTTTGTCGATTGCCTCAACAATTGCTTGGCATTTCTGATCATTCAGGGCGTCCGAATGGGGCGAACCAAACCGACCTTTGTCGTTGTCGAAATAATGGCCTGAAGCATTGGCAAATTCGTCCGAGAGCGCCGCACGAACGAGCACTTCGGCTCCAATCGACAGGCTTTTTCCGGCAATGCCAAACCCCTCTTTCACCATCTTTGACGCCAACAGCGAGCCCGGGTTTACGGCTACAAACACTGGCCCCCGACTGCCGAGTGACGCTGCCAGTGCATTGTTCCACATGGTCAACGCCAGCTTGCTCTGAGCATAGGCCGACATGTCGTCCAGAAGCCGGTTTTTTCCCCGTAGGGCGTCAAGTTCCACCGGAGCCTGTGCGGCCGACGACAGGTTTACCACCCGTGAACCGGGCCTCATGATTGGTAACAGGTGTTTTGTCAGTAGGTACGGCGCAACCGTATTCACGGCGAACCGGACATCCAGTCCGTCCTGGGTGATTGTTTCAGGAACACGCATGACACCGGCGTTGTTGATGATGACGTCCAGTTGGCGATGTTCTCTGGTGATGGCATTTGCCAGAGAATCCACTTCCGCCAAACGCGACAGATCCGCCTTATAGGTGTAGATCAGTCCAGCGCCTGTACTGTCTGCCAACTTTCTTTCTGTCGCCTCCAGTTTTTCCGCGTTGCGCCCGTGTAAAAGCAACGTGTGGCCTTCGGAACAGAGACGCTTTGCGGTTTCCAGGCCGATTCCATCAGTGGCGCCGGTGATCAGAATTTTTTTGGTCATGGTTTGTGTCCTTGTGCCGCGAATTCGGGGAGCAGATCTTCTGCGAGGTACAGGATCGTTTGTTCAGTATCCGCCTGATTGAATCGCAGGTTCAATGCAACATGGTTTACACCAATTTCTTCGAGCGATTTAAGGTAAGTCTTCAGAAACTTTATGCCCGATCTGAAGCCCAGATGAATGGGCTGAGGCGGTGCATCGGGATCTGCCAGCAAATCGATGTACAGGGATTGCATCACGGGCTTTGAGGCCTCTGTTTTACCGGGAATACCGTCACGCCACGACCTCACGGCGTTTGCCTGGTCGTCAATATTCCGCGGGTAAGTAATCAAGCCATCACTGTTGCGCGCCCCCCATTGCGGCTCCTGTTGGCTTCCGCCGGTAATCAACATCGGAATCTTTCCTGCCGCTGGCTTGGGAAGCAGGTCCATTTCACCGTTCGTTTGGCCATAACGGTTTTCGAATGCCGGCGCACTATCGGCCATCCTGCGGATGTACTCGAAACTGTCCCGAAAACGCTCGCCCCGGTTCGCATAGGTCTCGTTGAGAGCAGGGTATTCATCGGGGCGATCGCCAGATGCGATTCCGAGTATCAACCGACCACCGGACAGCTGATCCACGCTTGCTGCGGCTTTCGCGACGTGCGCAGGGTGGCGAAGCGGCAATATCAGGCTCGCTACGCCCAGGGCAATCCGCTCGGTTTGCCCCGCCAGAAAACCGAGGTAAACAAACGGATCGAACACCTGGCCGGCATCACCGAACGAGGGCACATTGAAGGGGACATCGCGCAACCATACCGCGGAAAAACCGGCCTTCTCGGCCAACCGCACACGTTCAAGGTGACGTTCCATCGTGGGCACAGGCCCGCTGGTATAACTCTCCAGCGGAGCAATGACGCCAATACTCAACCGATTCGGCTGAAACACCTGATTGTAGCCGCGATTGATAGGGGCAAATGTCTTTGTGCTCTCGTTCAGTGCCGGCATTGTCAAACCTCCACGACGACCTTGCCAACCGCCTGGCCACTGGTCAGGCGATCATAGGCCTGTCCGACCTCAGAAAGACTGAAGCTTTGCTCATCCAGGAGGGGTTTAACGGCACCCTGATCCACGATCTGCGCCAACTGCTCCAGAATGTTGCCGTGCGCTTCCCGATGATGGTTGTGCAGCATGGGAATCAACATGAACACGACATGAATCGACAGCCCTTTGAAGTGCGCGGTGGTCAGATCCAGTTCAACCATGGCGACAGTCGTAGTCACATGGCCATTCAGGGCAGCCGCTTCAAAGCTGTTGGTCATATTGGCGCCACCAACTGTATCGAAAACCACATCGAACCCGGCACCGGATGTGTGGGCTTCGACATAGTCGGCAACGGATTCAGTCATGTAATCGATTGGCGTGGCGTCGTAGCCTTCGATGATGCTGAATGCTTTAGCACCCGTGGCAGTGGAGTAAACATTGGCGCCGAAATGCTTCGCAAGTTGGACCGCTAGATGGCCTACGCCGCCGGTACCGCCATGCACAAGTACGTTCTGCCCGGCTTTGACACCCGCACGTTGAAGACCCTCGAATGCAGTGATGCCAACCAACGGCAACGCCGCCGCTTCACGCATAGACAGGCTCTTGGGCTTATGGGCAATCAGCCGTGCGTCGGCAGGCATAAACTCGGCGAGGGCGCCCTGCAGATCGGCCAGCCCGCCAGCACAGCCATACACTTCATCACCGGGAGCGAAACCGGTCACGCCCTCGCCTACGGTTTCAATCGTGCCCGCGAAGTCCATGCCGAGAACAGCAGGCAGGTCAGGGGACAGCGGAAGATCCTTCCCCATCTGCCGAATCATCGTGTCGACGGTGTTGATGCTCGTTGCCGCAACACGCACGATCACCTGGCCCGGTTGTGCGGAAGGCTTGGCCACCTCTGCCGGCTCGAATGCCGACTGTTCACCGTACTGATTAAGAACCATTGCTTTCATCGTGTACCTCCAATTCATTGCTTGGGTTGATCAAAACTCTACCGACAAGATTAATGGTTCGCATAATCGCAATAAATGGCCAATACTGGTTTTCAGTATTCGTTAAATGGATATAAAACTGTGGATACCGAAGGCATCAAACTGTTCGTTCTGGCGGCGGAAAAACTCAACATCAGCGCTGCGGGCCGGGAATTGGGAATGCCTCCAGCGGTTGCCAGTGCCAGGCTCGCGAAGCTTGAGAATGCAGTTGGGGCAGATCTTTTGCGACGCTCAACCCGGAAAGTAGCGCTTTCCACTGAGGGAGCAGAGTTTCTGCCCTTCGCCAGAGAAATACTGGCGCAGGAGAATGCAGCCCTGGCGGCTATGGGGTTCGGCAATGAACATGTGGCTGGGACATTGAGATTGACTGCTTCCAGCACGTTTGCCCAGCAATACGTGTTACCGCTGGTGCCGGATTTTCTGGAGCTTTACCCGGGCATCAATCTGGATTTGCGGCTGTCGGATATGGAGCTTGATCTCATCCAGGGAAGTTTTGACCTGGCATTGCGGGACTCAGTGCTTCCAGACAGTAATTTGAAGGCTCGTAAACTGGCAGACGACAAACGGTTGTTGTGCGCTTCCCCGGACTACCTGGCGAAGTGGGGCACACCGAAGCATCCAGACGACCTTTGTTCCCACCAACTGATTGCATTCAAATCCCAGGCGACCATCAACCTGATTGGCCCAGATGGTGAACAGGGTAAATTCAACCCGCGTGCGCCCGGTAACCGCCTGATCATTGATGATGGGCTGAGTCACAAAATCGCCACCATGGCAGGCGCTGGCATTGCCATGCATGCTCTATGGAGTGTTCATCGTGAACTTGCGGAGGGCACATTGATACAGGTTCTTGCAGACTTCCGGATGGGCGCAGAGCCGGCGCTCTGGCTGGTTTATCCCAAGTCTAATGTTTTAACGGCGAAGGTACGGGTCTTTATTGATTTCCTGTTGGATCGGATTGGTAACCGCCCACCGTGGTTGGAGGTTGAGGAGAAAAAGGAGGGAGAAGAGGGAGAGGCGGCAAAGCCACCCAAAGCGGGTTGACAAAAAAAGCACCGTCCCTGGTGCCAAGACGCAAAGAAAGGCTTATCGCTCAGCCGTGGCTTTCGGGCTGCACTTCACCTCGGATAACGATTTGACCGCTGTAGGGGGCAGGTTCTGCTGAATGGCCTGCTGCATCACGGTCCTGTATCTCACCACGTATGACGAGTTGGCCGCTGTACGGCGCCGGTTGAGCGTTTTCAAAATGAGTCTCATCGGATTTTCGATCAGCCAGGGTAGCGTGTGCAGGAAACGCAGCTGCGGCCAAGAGTGATGTAACAGCAACCAGTACAGTTGTACGCATAACATGTTCTCCAGTTTTGATAAGCGAAGGCTGATCTCCGTTTCGCCAATCGGCTCGAGATCAGATGGAGTGAAGTATGGGCTCGGGGAGAGGTCCCGAATAATCAGGAGGCGGCATGAATCACATCACCAAAACTGATGAATAAAGTTTGTCGGCGAGTTACTTCGATGTCTCCTATTTTGGCTCGCTTTATCGACACACATGAAAATAGAATTAATACAGAAATATAAAGAACATACTTAAATCACTTTATAGGATGCATCCCGCCCGACAACGTATAAATATCGCAGTACAAACACCTATTCATCAAAATATATGATGTTTTCAATACCAAGCCCTGATTAGTCGCGCAAGGCGTTCAGTTGAAAAATAGCAGCCAACTTGTTTCCGACCTATCGTCTTTCGGAGTTGGCTATGTCCCATCGTCTGCTTGTACTTTTTCTCACTATTCTGGCTTTGTCTCCGGTGGCTCATGCTGAGAACTCTGATTCTGTCATTGCGCTCTCTACGGACAACGATCTTTTTGCACCCACCCAAACCGATCGGGATTACACCGCAGGTGTGGCCATAACCTATTCCTCAAACTCGGAGGACTTCCTGGAAAATCCGGCTTCCGGAATCAGCCAAAATCTGGACAGGTTCCTGTTGTCTGGTATTGGAGCAGACATTAGTGAACCTGAGAGCGCCGCCCTGGAGTTTGGCATTTACGGGTTCACCCCTGAGGAAATCAAGGCGAGGGATATCGATCGGGATGATCGACCCTACAGCAGCCTTGTCTATTTATCGTCAAGCCATAGTTACAAGACCGTGAGTGACGATTCCGGGTGGACCACCTCGATGACTGTCGGAGTGCTGGGCCTGGATGTTTTCAAAACGGGTCAGAATGCGGTTCACAAGGTGATAGGAAGTGACCGTGCCAACGGCTGGGACCATCAGGTCTCCAATGGCGGGGAACCAACATTCCGATACTCCGCTGCCTATCATCAGTATCTGGATAAAAGCCGGCCGGACCAGCAATTCAAAGTCACGTATTTCGGGTCGGTGGGTTATTTGACTGAGTTTGGTGCCGCGCTTGTTTTTCGGGACGGGCTGATTTCCTCCCCGGACAATCGTTTCAACCCTGAGCTTATGGCCTACGGCGAACGAGCGCCGGGAGTCGCGGCCCCTGGCGGCCGGGAGCATTATTTCTGGGGTGGCGTGTCTGTCAAAGCTCGGGCCTATAATGCGTTCCTTCAAGGCCAATTCAGGCACTCCGACCACGAACTGGATGCCAACGACCTTAACGTGCTCCTGGCGGAAATTTGGGCGGGGTATACCCATAGTTTCGTTGCTGGCACCGAGTTGAGTTACGTGCTCCGGGTCCAGAGCTCCGAAATCAAGAGCGGGACCGGAAACCGCACGCTTGCGTGGGGTGGGCTGGTGTTCAGTAAGCGGCTCTAACGGGCTCTATGCAAACCCATCATTGTGAGAAATGGGATCTATATGGCACTGAAATTAGTGCTATCAGCTTTGAAGACCCAGTATTGAAAGTGAGCAATTCCACTCAGGAGCAGATATTATGACAACCATTATTCATGTGACCGATGCGAATTTTGAAGAAGCGGTTGTTCAGAGTGACCGGACAGTTCTGGTTGACTTCTGGGCACCCTGGTGTGGCCCCTGCAAGACGGTAGCCCCGCTGCTTGAGGACATCGCCGATGAGTTCAGTGAGCAACTTACCGTTGCCAAGGTCAACGTGGATGACAGCCCGGAGATTACTGCAAAAATGCGTATCCGTGGCATTCCGACATTGGCCCTGTTTCAGGATGGCGATGTGATTGCCCAACATGCCGGGGCAGGGAGCCTCAGCCAGTTGAGAACGTTCGTTAAAGGGCACTTATAGTTAAGCTGAGACACTTACTATGAAAACTCAAGAGCTCCAGTTGCTGTACATCTTTGATGCCATTATGACGGAGCGTTCAGTGACTTGTGCGGCGGATCGCCTGGCCATGACACAGCCTGCGGTATCGAATGCGATTTCCAGAATGCGGCAGATATGGAACGATCCGCTCTTTGTGCGAAAGGGCCGCAACATCGAACCCACCTCCTATGCGCTCAGTCTTTGGGATCAGGTGGGTGACCCTATGTTCGCGCTGACAAACGCCGTCAGCGCGACGCAGTTTGACCCGGCCTCCGCCCGGCGGACGTTTCGCATTGCAGTAACCGACGTCATCGTCGAGATGATCTGGCGTCAGCTTATTGAGTTGCTCGAACGTGAGGCGCCGGGCGTGGACGTACACGCCGTTCCCTATACACCTGAAGGGAGCTACGACGACCTGAGATCTGCCCACGTTGATCTCGCGATTGGCGTGCTAAACCAGCACGATTACAGTTTGCGGAGCACCTGGCTTCTTGACAGCGGATTTGTTCTCGCAATGCGGGCGGACCACCCGCTGGCAGGTCGGCAAATCACCATGGAAGAGTTTCTGGAAGCCCGGCATCTGTTGGTCACCATGTCGGGTGACGCCCATGGCTCTGTTGACAGTTATCTTGATCAAAAAGGGCAGAGCAGACGTATCGCCGCAACAATGAACCATTTTGCGTCCGTTCCTCAGGTGTTAAGGGAGTCCAATCTCATCGTGGCCGTTCCTGAGCTGATCAGCCAGGACTGCGGGTTCGTCGACGGGTTGTGGATGGGTGAGCTACCCTTCGATGTGGACCCAACCACCCTCTACCTCATCTGGCACGCACGCCATGATAGAGAACCGGGGATTATATGGATCAGGAATCATATCGAAAGACTGCTCCAGGATCGCTGGCACGACATCATGACCAATTCGCCCTGTGGCCGGCACCTGAAGGCGGTCTAATCGTGGCTTGGCAGTATGCCGCGTTTAGTCATGGCGCTTATAAGGCTTTGACACTGCTGTTTCAGGTGGTCCCGCAGCAGGCGCATGGCAGGTGTGATGGATTGTCGAGTCGGGCAGATCAGCCACAGCTCTGATACCGGTGGTGTGTAGTCGGGCATGACGTTCATCACCCGGCCGGACAGCAGATCATCGGATATATCGAGGCAGGATTTGACCGCCATACCATGCCCGGCGATGCACCAGCGCCGAACGAGATCGCCGTCGTTGGACGCCCGATTGCCTCTCATTTTCACCCGGTATTCCTCACCATCCCGTTTGAAGGTCCACAAGTCGTAGGGAATGTCCTGCAACTGATAGAAAAGCCCGTTGTGACCCGCCAGGTCGTGTGGATGAATGGGGGTACCCTGTTGGTTCAGGTAATCGGGTGTTGCGCAGAGCAGTCGGGGGACATCACAGATTTTGAACCCGTACAGGTTGGCGTCACTGGGTGAGCCATACCGTAGGGCCATATCAACCGAATCCCGAAAAAAGTCCACATTGCTGTCGGTGATCTGTACCCGCAAACTCAGCCCGGGGTGAGATGTCATCAATTGGTCGATCCAGGGCACGACGCGATTTCTACCCAGATCGGATGACACCGATAGCCGAATTTCTCCCGCCACTGTCTCTGTGCCAAAGCGAATATTCTGTCGGGCCTCATCCATCAGTGTCAGCGCCTGCCGGCATTGGGGCAGGTATTTCTCCCCGGCGGCCGAGAGCCGCAACTGACGGGTAGAGCGGACAAACAGCTCTACCCCTAACTCATGCTCCACACGTTTTACGGCGGCGCTCGCCGTCGCGGCGCGCATATCCAGACTGGTGGCAGCCGCGGTGATGTTGCGGAATTCGGCCACTTTGAGCACAACGGTCAGATCGTCAAAGTTCATTTTCAAAAATTATTTGATTATGTTTGTGGGATTAGGCGGTTTTTCTTAGTGTAAAGAGAGATCACACTGCTTGCCACTACCAACTCACGCTGGAGAGAAACATGAAAGCGATTGGATACACTGAATCTTTACCCATTGATGACCCTAAATCCCTTCAAGACGTGGAACTACCTCAGCCGGCGGCCGAGGGAAGGGACCTCTTGGTTCGCGTCAGAGCCATCGGCGTCAATCCTGTTGATTTCAAAGTACGTCAACGGGCTGCAGCGGAGCCTGGTGAGACCAAGGTACTGGGCTGGGATGCCGTAGGGGAAGTCGTTGCAACGGGAGACGCCGCATCATTGTTCGAGCCAGGCGACCAGGTGTACTACGCTGGCGATGTTACACGGCAGGGCAGCAATGCCGAGTATCAGATCGTGGACGAGCGCATTGTGGGCCGCAAACCCGCCAGCCTGAACGACGCAGAGGCGGCAGCACTGCCTCTGACCACCATAACCGCCTGGGAAATGCTCTTCGACCACCTGGGTCTTGAACAGCAGCCCCCAGAGGAAATCAGTCCAACCGACGACGTGATACTGGTGGTTGGCGCAGCCGGCGGTGTCGGCTCGATCCTGATTCAGTTGGCAAAAACGCTGACCGGTGCCACCGTGGTGGCCACCGCATCCCGGCCCGAGTCCCGGCAATGGGTCGAATCGCTAGGCGCGGATTTCATCGTGAATCACCGCGAGCCACTGCTGCCGCAAATCGAACAACTGGTGTCCGAGGGCAAAATTGCCCCGATCACTCACGTGGCCAGCCTGAACGCCACCGACCAGTACTTCGATGATTATGTAGCAGCGCTGAGGCCGTTTGGCAGGATTGCCATGATTGACGACCCCGCGTCTCTGGACGTGATGAAAATCAAACCGAAAAGCCTGTCCCTGCACATCGAATTCATGTTCGCCCGGTCTATGCACAATGCTGATGACATGCAGGTGCAGCACGAACTTCTTGAGACGGTAGCGAGTCTTGTGGATCAGGGCCACATTCGTACCACCGCAGGCAAGAATCTCGGGGTAATCAACGCTGACAACTTGCGTGCGGCGCATTCGGAGTTGGAGTCCGGTACGGCAGTGGGCAAGATAGTGCTGGAAGGGTTCGAGTAACCGGTATTTTGGTTATAATGGCCTGCTCTAGGGAGTGGGTCGTGAATAACATGTCGAACGCCAGACCAAACCTCAAGCTGAAGAGCTATAGTGACCATGGGCAGAAACATGCCCATGATCACCATCAACTGGTGTTGCCGCTCTCAGTTACTGCAGGAACGTTTTGGCGACAAACTGAGACTGGACCGGCGGGTAGAAACCGCCAAGCGGTTTATTGATGAAAACTACGGCCGGAAAATCACGGTCAGCCAGTTGGCCTCTATTTCACACCTTAGCCCGCGGCAGCTAAACGAGCTGTTCCGGGAGCAGGTCGGTCTCACTCCTCACCATTACCTCACGGAACTCCGCATGCAGTCATCCTGGCAACTGCTCGAACAGGGTGAGCTGTCCATCCAGAGTATTGCCGATGCCGTCGGCTACAGTTCGCTGTCAGCCTTTAGTGATCGTTTTTCTCAGCACTTTGGGCACTCGCCCAGTTATTTCCGCAGATTCTCGAAATAACCCATCCGAATTCCGAAAGTCGGCACCGGGTACTGCCCCTTATGCTTCTTCTCTTTGAGTTCACTCATTCGTGATTGGGAGAGGAAACAATGACAACCGCAACAGCCACCTGGATTGGCTCAATATCGGTACTTCTGTGGGGCACGCTGGCTTTACTGACCAAACTGACTGGCGGCCACATTCCGGAGTTCCAGCTCATGGCAATGACGTTCACCATCGCGTTTCTCCTGATGTTGGCGCGCTGGTTGCGAGCAGGGCACACGGGAATCCGATTCGCACGCCAGTCGGCGTTTGCCTGGTGCATTGGCGTGATTGGCCTATTCGGGTATCACTTTGCCTATTTTAAAGCGATGACGCTGGCACCGGCTGTAGAAGTGAGCCTTTTGGCCTATCTTTGGCCCCTGTTCATAGTGCTGTTTTCTGCACTGTTACCCGGCGAATCCCTGCGCCCACAGCACATTGCGGGCGCGGTTATGGCCCTGGTCGGGTGTTGGTTGCTGATCGGCCGAAACATCAGCGGTTTCAGCGCGGAGAACCTGGACGGATACCTGGTCGCATTTGCCTGCGCGCTGATGTGGTCTTCCTATTCGGTGCTGAGTCGGCTGGTTAAATCCGTGCCCACAGATGCCGTTGGCTGGTTTTGCGGGGTGACTGCGGTGTTGGCGTGGGTTTGCCACCTGATGTGGGAGCACACAGTCTGGCCAAGTAACGGGAGCCAGTGGGTAGGTGTGATAGGACTGGGGCTTGGCCCGGTGGGCGTCGCGTTCTTTACCTGGGATTACGGGGTAAAACACGGGAACATCCAACTGCTCGGAACCCTGGCCTACAGTGCGCCGCTGATTTCAGTGGTACTGCTCATCGCGGCCGGGTTCGGCGAGGCGACTGTTGCGGTGGTCGGAGCCAGCATTCTGATTGTGGTTGGTTCTTTGATTGCAGGCAGGAGCGGAAACCTTAGGGGTTCCAAGGCCGAGGAGGCCAAGAGCATTTAAGACATTTGGAGAGAGACCGCGCCGACTCATATTGCCCGCGGCGTGTCTGAAAACACCTCAACGAGGTAGTCAATCATTGCCCGCACTTTCAGGGGTAAACGGCGGTCGGGCGAGAACAATACATAGAGCCCTCCGGGTTGAAGTGGTGGGTGATCCAGGGTCAATGAAACCAGTTCCCCATTGGCCAGAGCATCCGCCACGATGAAATTGGGTTGATAGATAATACCCTGTCCCAGGACGGCAGCGGCCATCAAGGCATCGCCATTGTCCGCTCGGAGGTTGCCCTTGACCGGAACCTCAATTTCACCGCGGTGTCCAAATGACCAGAACCCTTTGCTCTGAAATGGTGACAGGGTGTAGCTCAGGCAGTTGTGGCCGGAAAGGTCTGCCACGCGCCTCGGTGTGCCGTAGTTCGCAAGGTAGTCCGGAGCGGCGCAAACCTGCATGGGGCAATTGCCAAGGCGCCGCGCTCTCAGGTCACTGTCAGCCAGATAACCCACCCGGAAGATCAGATCCCAGCTACCACCCATCAGGTCCTGCTGCGAATCACTCAGCCCCAACTCAACTTCCACCAAGGGGTAGCGTTCAGTAAATTGCGGAATCAACGGGGCAATAAACCGTAGGCCAAAAGACAGGGGAACGCTAATTCGCAAACGTCCGTTGACCTCCTCCCTTTGGGCAGACACATCAGATTCCACTTCATTGAGATCCTGCAGAATACGTTGGCAGCCCTCCAGATATTCTCGGCCGGGATCAGTCAGAGTCAGCCCCCGGGTTGTACGATGGAGTAACTTGACTCCCAACCTGGTTTCCAGGGAGTCGACATGCTTCGTAGCCATGGCCGGTGAGATGCGCAACGCGCGCCCAGCCGCCGACAGGCTGCCCCTGGCGGCGGCCTCGACAAACACACGCATACTGGTGAACCTGTCCAATTTCCACTTCCTACTCTGAGTTAAAGCACTTGGGCGATTATAGCCTGTTCTAACACTTATCTGTGTGATTTATAGTGCTTGGTCTGCAGGCCATGGCCTAATGTAACTTGTCCTGATAGCGCATGGTTTGAGCATTTTAGGAATAGCGCGATCGCGCCATTCTTTTCCGGAATAATTGATACCTCTGTGGTAGAACAGGAGTGACGTTTTGGCAAAACCTCAGGCACGGCAACTCAGCGTAAAAGCACGTTCATGGGTGACTAAAAACATGCTCCGAATCACCCTCGGCGGCGACGCGCTGAAGGACTTCCCGGATGGGCAAGAGAGCGCTTACATCAAGCTACTTTTCCCACAGGGCAGTGAGGAGCGACCGCTAATGCGGACCTACACCATCCGGCAACAGCGTTCGAATGAAATCGACGTCGATTTTGTCATGCACGAGGAGCATGGCCCGGCCTCCGCCTGGGCCAGTTCAGCGGAGCCAGGAGACACTATACTGGTGGCCGGCCCCGGCGCCAGGAAGCTGATCAGTCAGGACGGCGACTGGTATTTCCTGGCAGCCGATATGACCGCACTGCCGGCGCTCAGCGTCAACCTTGAACAACTCCCCGCAGATGCGCGCGGTCATGCCGTTATCGAAGTGCGCGACGAGGCGGACATTCAGTCGCTGACGCACCCGCCGGGATTGAAGCTGCACTGGATCATCAGTCCGGAACCGGATCCTGAAGGTCGGCCACTTTTGGAGAAAGCGCAATCTCTGACTGGTTGGCCGGGCACACCTTCGATATGGGCAGCCTGTGAATTCGGATCAATGCGCTCCCTGAGGCAATATTTCCGGCACACCTATGAGGTTCCGAAGTCACGGTTCTATGTATCCAGTTATTGGAAGATTGGCCAGACAGAAGACGGCCACAAGCAGGCCAAACAGCGTGACAGCAAGGAATCTGAGATCGCATCTTAACAGAGCTTGTTAGCTCGACATGGCCGTTCCAATCTCAACAATCACGCGATGAACGTTTTGGTGACGGCCGGATGTGTAATGCCATCCGATCCGCTGACTGAGGGTTGTTGTCAGCTCCAGTCCGAGCCCGTAGCCGGTTTCTGACGTTTTTGTGGAAACGTTCTGCTCATCCGGCTCTGCTGGATTGGTGATCGTAATGCGATTGTCCCGCTGCTCAATGACGACAGTGCCTTCCCAGCAGTGTTGATAGGCATTACGGATAAGGTTGCCCAGAATGATGCGCGCCGGAACCAGAGGTACCGTGCAGCTATAGGGAAAGGTGACAATGTCCGTGGTCACGGGCTTTCCAGCCAAAAGATATTCCATTTCGGTAGCCAACTCCCGTATCAACTCCGGTAAGTCGACGGTCTCGGATTGGAGTGGGGCATCGGGCTCATGATTCAGCCAGAGCAGGGTTTCGGTCAGGTGTTTCATGGTCAGGCTGGCGCGGTCGATCCGATCCACGATGCTCTGGTCGTCCGCCGGTTTTTCCCGTTTATGTGCCAGTTTTCGCTGCAGCTCAATGTTGGAGCGAATGGTGCTGATGGGTGTTCGGAGTTCATGGCTGGCGTGTCTGAGAAACCGTCTTTCACGATCCACTGCCTGTTGCACCGAGGAAAGACTGTTTCGGATAAGTTCCGCCATTTCGTTCAATTCAGGATAGGAAAAGTCCGGCACGGGACGAGAGAGTTTTTCGCTGTCCAGCGAATGGGTCCAGGCACGCAAAGCGGACATGGGGCGGGAGACGTGTCGCAGTAGCAGCCAGCCAACAACGGAAATAAATCCGATAACCAGAAGACTGACCGTCAGAGTAAACATTCGGTTCTGCCGGGCAGCTTGGGGTAACACCTCGGATGTGGCCGGAGGCGTGAGCTTCCGGCTCAGATAAAGCGGGCCACTTGCGGTGTCGTAGCGCATTGCAAAGATGATATAGCCAGGGCGGCGAAACCAGGTGCTGTCTTCTTTTTTCTGCAGCTTGGCGGATTCACCCGGCCCATTGGGGAAGGCGCTACGAGCATAGTCTGGCAAGCTGCCCCATTGTGTAGCAACATCAAAGCCGCTGAACTCTCTCGCCTGCTTTCTTTCCCCAGGGCCGATGACCTCGCTGAACGTACGGGCTGCCTTTTCCATATTGGTTGCCATTGCCGCATCGAGCCCACGGATGAAATGCTCCTTGGAAACCAAAGAGTAGGCGGCAATCAGAATCAGCCCCAAGGCTAGAAAGGACGCAATCAATACTGATCTGAGGCTAATTCTGAATGTCGCCATTCGCTGTGCCTGTTCCGGGAGGTTTAATGGCAAAGCCCGATCCGCTGATGGTGTGCAGGAGAGGCACGGAAAAAGAGCCGTCGATCGCCTTGCGCAGGTTGTAGATGTGAACTTTCAGGCTGTTGCTGTCGGGGTGATCATCCCCCCAGGCGGCGTCCATCAGTGCCTCCCGTGATACCGGGAATGGTGAGGAGCGCATCAGGCATTCCAGTAATCGCCAACTCGTTGGCGATAGTTTCAGTGCCTGGCCGCTTCGAAAAAGGGTCCGTTCACTGAGGTTCATTTGCAAATCACCGCAAGTCAGTTTCTGGATCTGGCTGCTACGCCGGTATGACAGTGCCCGGACCCTGGCCAGCAGTTCCTCCATTTCAAAGGGTTTGACCAGATAGTCATCCGTGCCAGCGCTGAACCCCAGAAGTTTATCGTCAAGTTGATCACGCGCCGTTAGCATCAGAACAGGGGTGTCGTCCCCCTGGCCACGCAAACGTTGGCAAAGGCCAAGGCCATCCAGCCGTGGCATATTGATATCCAGTAACAGCACATCGTAACTGTTTTGCCCGACAAGGTTGAGCCCGGCTATTCCGTTGCTGGCATGGTCACAGATGAACCCCTCAAGTTCCAGATACTGCACCAGTGTCTGGGCGAGGTCCAGATCGTCTTCTACCAGTAGCAGCTTCATCATAGCTCTGCCTTCTGTTTATTGCGGGTCACAGTGAACCAGTCGCGAATGTTTGTGAATCGCTCGAGCGCGTCGTGCTGAATAGCTACCAGAACCGGGATCAGAATCAAGGTGATCACTGTGGCGAACAGGATTCCGTATCCCAATGCGACAGCAGCTGGTATCAGAAACTGGGCCTGGGCCGAGGTTTCAGACAACAGGGGTGCAAGACCCGCAAAGGTCGTTAACGACGTCAGCAATACGGCCCGGAGACGGCTCCTGCAGGCTTTGCTGATGGCTTCGAGCTGGTGGTCAGCATCCGGCTTCAGCTCATTGTACCGGGATACCAGCAAAAGACTGTCATTCACCACGACGCCACTGAGAGCAATGATGCCGTTCAGAGACAGAATGCTGATGGACAGGTCGTTCAGCCAATGGCCCAGGATGGCCCCTACGATCCCGAAAGGAATCGCTGTCATGATCAGAACTGGCTGAATATAGGATTTTAAAGGGATTGCCAGCAACATATAGATCACCATCATGGCGATCATGAATACATGGATCATGGAGTTCTGGGTTTCTGCCTGCTGTTCGGCTTCTCCGGCAAAGCTGATATCCAGCCCCGGGTACTGTCGCTCCAACATGGGGACCAGGTCCTGCTGCAGGCTATTCACCAGTTCCGTTGCTGACAGGATATCCTTATCCACATCCGCAGAAAGATACAGGGCCCGCTTTCGGTCTATACGGGTGATAGTGTCCCGGGAGTAGCCGTAGGTTACCGTGGCCACACTGGATAACGGCAGGACGGTACCGTCGTCTGTCCGAATCCGGGCATTCAGTACGTCGGTTGGATTTTCGCGGGCGTCTTCCGGGTAACGGACCTTAACCTCTACCTCGTCGTTACTGCGCTGGAAGCGCTGAACGACCTGTCCACTGAAGGCCTGCAGAACCTGTTGGGCCAGGGTGTCGGTGCTCAGCCCCAGGGCCTTGCCTTGGGCGTTGAGTTCCAGAAACAGCCGGGGCTGACTTGCCTCGATATTGTCTTCTATACCACTGACCGCGGGAAGCTTCCCGAGCTGTTCCTTGATTTCCCGGCCAGCGGCGGTCAGCAGGTTATCGTCGGACGCTCTCAACTCAATGCGCAGCGCCTCTACCATTTCCGATCGGCTGGCGACGCTCAGCGTTCTTGTACCTTCTGGCATCCCGGCACTCTGTTTCCAGAGACGGGAAAAAGTGTTGATGTCGTAAGGGGAGTCCGACGCCAGTTCTACCGTCACCTTTCCGGACTGATCACTCTCGGAAAGTACCTGCAGGTTTGCAATACCCGTGTCCACATCCGTGCTGGCCTGCTCAATAAGCTGCTCATCGACCTGATGAGCCTTTTGCTCGAGGGACAGCAGGGCTGAATGGGTCAGACCGAAGCTGGCATCGGTCTCCATCGTAATCTCGGCCCTGATCGTGTCGCCTGGTATATCCGGGAAAAAACTGGTTCGAACGGCGCCGGTAAAGGGCATGGTCATAACCAGGACAAACAGGGCAACGAAGAGCACCAAGACGGCATAGCGATACGCCAGTGCCTTATCGATAATCGGTTTATAGACACGGTCGTTAAACCACTGCAGTCCATCATCTGCACCCTGCTGGATACGTCTCCAGATCTCAAAGAACGGGTTGCGACTGGTTCGCCTATGGGTATTCAGGTGCGCCAGGTGCGCTGGCAGGATGAGCTTGGACTCCACGATAGACAGTAACAGGCAAATCGTAACCACTGCTGCAAACTGGGCATAGATCTGACCAAGCTTTCCGCTGAGATTCGACAGGGCATAAAAGGCGACCACGGTGGTGAACACGCCAAACAGAGTGGGCACGGCCACCCGTAAGGTCCCCCTGATGGTGTTGCGGAGAGTGTCTCCTTCCTGCTTGCGAACGGTATAGACGCTTTCGCCTACCACCACGGCATCGTCCACCACAATGCCCAGAGCCATGATGAAGCCAAAGGTCGTGAACTCATTCAGTGACAGACCCGCAAATCGGTCGCCCATCAGGTACAGGGTCCCGAAGAAGATGAATGGCAGGCCCATGGAGACCCAGAACGCAACGGTAAGGTTCAGGAAGAGGGCCAGAAGCACAAACACCATTACGATGCCGGTGAGGGCATTACTGATGAGCAAGTCCAGTCGCTCACTGATAAAACTGCTGCGGTCATACCAGCTGGTGAGCTCTACCCCCTGGGGCAGATCATCATTGCTATGCCATTGCTCGACCACCGCTTTGGCGCTTTCAACCGTTTTAGTGATGTCGTCCAGGCCGGTGGTGATCACCTGCAGGGCAACGCTGCTCTCGCCGGCAAAACGGGATAGCACAGCCGTGTCATCGTCATAGGTGTCATTAATGAGCGCAACATCGCCCAGGGCGACAATCACACCATCACTGCTGGAGATCAACGGAATTGCTGCAAACTCTTCCTTGAGGTAGGCCTGTTGCGACGCTTTCAGTTGCAGGTAGACCTGTTCATTCTTCAGGACCGCCGTCATCGTACTGGATGAGCCCTGATTGATCGCATCTTCAACATCGGATAGAGACAGCCCGTAAGCTTGTAGTCGCCCCTCATCCACTTCTATCGCCATCATGGGATCAAGCCAACCGGATTTGCTGACCCGGCTGATGTCAGCCTTTGCGAGCAGGTCTGATTTCAGCTCATCCGCCAGTTGCTGAAGCGTGTGACGGTCCGCATCGCCATGCAATTGCAGCCACAAGGAATGCTCTTCTCTCTCAGCTTTTTCAATAACAGGACTTTTGGCTTCGGCCGGGAACGTGGAGATGGCATCCACCTTGTTCTTGACGTCCCTCAAAAGAACGTCCAGATCGTAGTCGCTCGTTTTCTCGACCGTGACTGTCGCACCGCTGGCAGTGGAAGAGCTGGTGATGTCCTCAATGCCGCTAACGTCTTCCAGTTGCTCTTCAATCTTAATCGCCAGGCCTTCCTCAGATTGCTGAGCCGAGCCGCTGTCATAACTGACCGAGATCGTCAGGCTGTCAGGCTCTATACTGGGGAACGCTTCCTTGCGCAGATCCCCGGCCTGGAGCACGCCAAGACCAATGACCAACACCAGAAGAAGGTTAGCCGCTACGGGGTTGTTAGCGAACCAGGGGATAATGCCCTTGTTCCAGTTTTGATCAACCATTGGATGCCTCCACCGGATTAACTGCCATGCCAGGCATGTAGGTGCTAAGAGGGTGGGTCAGTACATTCACCATCTGGTCACGAAGCGATTCCGGAGGCCGGATATAGATCGCCTGCTCGTCACTGGCGACTGGCTCTGCAGAGAAACTGGCCAGGATTCCATCGGTTTCATACCAGATTTCGCCCCGTTGGCTGAGGGAAGAAGACGGTAGGCGCCACAGATCGCTCAATTCGCGGCCCTCGATTTGCGCTTGTAAAAAGGTTCCGGGCGCCAGCACTTCGGGCTGTTCCAGTGGTCGATCCACGGCCGCAATCACGGACTGTTGCCTGCTTGTATCATCCAGGTGGAGTTCTGTTCGCTCGATATAGCCACGCCATTGCTGCCCGGTTTCGACCGACATCAGTGTTACCGGCCAACTGCCCTGATTCAGTACCTCGATGTCAGGAAAGTTCTGCCAGTCGAGTTGTGAAACGGACAACGAGATTTCAATCCGGTCGGCACTGTAGAGTTCGGCAATGTCGCTCCCGGCCTGCAGATAACTACCCGGCGAGACGGTGCGACTGACGATCAGGGCGTCGAAGGGGGCCCTGACACGGGTTTGTGCCAGGTCTTTCTCGGCACTAACCACCGCCGCCTCGGCGTCAGAGACCGCTGCTCTTGCTTCTGCCACTTGGGGCTCCTGCAGAACCAAAGGAGAATCCGGCTCGCCGGTCATTCCGGAACCCTGCCACTCCGCAAGGGCCTGTTCCGCTTCTCTCTCGGCCTCAAGAAGGTCTACCTGTACACTCGCCAGGTCATTTTTCGCACTGGCCAACGCGGCACGGTAATCACTGTCTTCCAGTGTCAAAAGGAGGTCGCCTTTGTTCACGATCCGCCCGGATTCGAACGCGTTCTCCAGTTCAGAAACCTGACCGGACACCTGGGCGGTGAGCGGCAGCTGAAATCGGGATTTGGCCGAACCAAAGGCTTCAACGGCGACCGAATGGGACCCGGTGGTTACCTGGATGACACCCACATCTGGAGCAATAGCGCTATCTTCTTCTGCAGGGAGAGGCCGGTTCTGTTGCTGATTGATTTTCTGGCCGCTGTATACGGACACACTGATCAGCACGCCGATGGCGGCCACCAAAACAAGCCATTTTGCGTATGGTCGGATCATGACTGGTCGGCCTCCTTAATGCCGAGCCCCAATGCGAGTCCCAGCGTGATTCGATTGCTCAGGCGCTCATAGGTTAGGTCGTTGAGTTGTAGTTCCAGGTCAAAGGCTTCCTGCTGCACCTCAAGAAGATCCAGCACAGAGACCAGACCATTCCGGTACTTTTGTTGATACTGTTGGTAGTTGCGGCGTGCGCTCTGAAGGGCACTCTCAATCTGTTGTTGCTGTTTCCCGAGACTCGATTCCTGACCGATAGCATCCTCGACTTCCTGTACGGCCGTCAGCAGTGTCTCCCGGTAAGCCTGATAGCTCTGGGCGGTGGCCAGTTCCGCAGCATCCGCATTCGCCTGTAGCTCGCCACCACGGAACAGAGGCGCCGATAGCTGCCCGAGCAATGACCACACCGGGTTTCTCAGCAGGGCGTCACCGGGTGATGTGCCGGTGTCGCTGAGCGCCGCTTCCAGGCTAATGGACGGGAGCATGTCCTTGTAGGCAACGGCGGTGCGGTAGTCGTTTGCAATGATGGCCAAAAAAGCGGCTTTCAGATCAGGACGACGCTGCAGTGTCTGTTCGGGGAGGGCGGTCAAAGGCACCAGAACCTGTGGGTAGTCAGAGGCAATGACAGTGCTGCCCTGGCTGCGGCCAAGCAGAAGGTTTAGCGCCCGTTGCTGTTGCTGCAGGGATTCCTGAACGGCTATCAATGTAGCTCGGGCGCTGGCTACAGACGTCTGAGCACTGTCCAGATCCTCCAGATCCCCCAGACCGGAGCGATAACGCTGAAGGATCCACTGCTCGTTCTTTTCCAGCAATTCCACCCGTTGCATTTCGATGGCAACAGAACGGCGAAGGTTGATCAACTGCAACCAACCCTGCATAACTTCTGCCGCGAGCGCGTCCCGGGCTGCCTGGTAAAGTGCCAGTTGTTCTGCGACGTCGCTGGCTGCGGCCGATGTCTCGTCAGAGATCTTTGACCATAGATCCAGCTCCCAGCTGACCGTGACCGAACCACTGTAGGTGGTATCTGCGTCTTCTGTCTTGCTTGCACCAAAACCGGCATCAATATCCGGTAGCGCATCGGCTCGGGTCGCCCGGTATTGGGCGCGGAGAATCTCAAGTGAAAGCAGCGTTTGCTGCAGGTCAGGATTGGCTGCACGCGCTTCGGCAATCAGTTGGTCTACAGCAGGGCTGGCCAGCAGCTGGTTAAGGTAGGTGGCGTCTTCACCATTATCCACTTCAGACCAGGAAGTAATGTTTCCCCGGTCAGTATCAGCCTGGGCAATATAGTCACTGGTATCGGATAAGGTGCTGCAGCCGGAAACCAAAATCCCTAAAAGGGACAGTAATAAAACTTTCACGTCGAGATAACGACACATAAACGGGGTCCATCGGAGGTCGGTCTGATCAGCGGTAAACGAGAATGTGTACGTTATCGGGGCGGGGGTTAACGAAGGGTTAAGGTGGAGTGTATCTGCGGGACTCGAATGGAGTCCGCCGTAATTGAACTTGAGTCTGTTTTAAAATAATGAGGACACGACGTAACACTTGAGCCTGAAAAGTTACTGGTAGTAAATGGGAGAACAGATTCATGAAAACCTCAGGAGCCCAACATGGCGCACAAGTTTGCGGAAATCGCTTTTACCAGTACGGTTAAGCAGGTCCAGGAGGAAATGGGCAGTCGGACCGGTTACTCGTCAATTGAATCTGGCCCCGACCGCAACAACCTGCTCAGGGATCGGGAACGGGTGTTTATCGAGGCCCGGGACAGCTTTTACATTGCCAGTGTCAGTGAAACCGGTTGGCCCTACATCCAGCATCGGGGCGGGCCAGCCGGATTTTTGAAGGTCATCGACCAGTCGACCATTGGTTTTGCGGACTACTCGGGCAACCGCCAGTACGTCACGACTGGCAACGTGCGTACCAATGATCGGGTTTCATTGTTCCTGATGGACTACCCGAATCGGCGGAGACTCAAACTGCTTGGAAGGATGACACTGGTTGGTCCTGAGCCATCATCAATTCTCGACCAATTACAGGACGAGAGCTATAAAGCCCAGGTAGAGAGGGGCATGATCATTCGGATAGAGGCCTTTGACTGGAACTGTCCGCAACACATTACACCTCGTTACACGCAGTCGGAGGTGGACGCCTTTATTGAGTCGATGGGTAATCAAGGCTAAAACAGCGCTAAGAGGGTGGACTGCAAGGGCAGAGCCGGGAAATGCAGAAACTGGATCGAAGAGGGAGGGTTTTGTATTAAAAAGGCATGGGCGGCCATCAGGACCGCCCATTGTCGTTTGGGGCGGCTTAGTGGCCGGTACCCAGTTCGACAGTTTCAACTGCAGGATTGTTGCCGCGTTCAATATCTCCCTGGCTAACACCTTCGGCTTGCGCGAATGCAGAGAAAGTGAGTACAGAAAAAACGAGAAAGAACTTGTTGATTGCGTTCATGTGATATTCCACCTTTTAAGAGAATTAGATTAGACAATGTCGCCTCATTGGCTTGATTGGGATTCTCTCTGTTTCCGGGCTGTAGAAAAAATTGCTATGCGATATACGACACATCAAATCCAATGATGGGTTCAGATGAACACGTTCAATACCGGTGACGGAAAGGCTGAACATCAAACAGTAACTTCGGTGACTTCTTTCAGCGCACCTCGACCACCGGCAAAAAGACTTTCGATCTTGCCATTGGAATCTAGATGCAAACGCACATTGATTACACTGGGGGAGGGCGGTGACATCCAGCGACCCTGCTCAACCGTGAATTCATGCTTGTCGATGCCAAGGAACTCCCGTAGGTAACACGCCAGTGGACCAGCAGCCATGCCCGTTGCAGACTCTTCCTGAATTCCATATCGGGGCCCGAACATTCGGGCTCCTGCGTCTCGTCCATCTCCGACTCCATCAAAGGAAAAAACGTAAAACCCAATCAAATCAAGAGCGTCACTCAGCTGCTCAATCAAAGCCAAATCTGGCTGGAGGCCTTTGATAGTGTCAACGTCCCGAATTCCGATTACGACAAAGCTATTGCCTGTATTCACCAGTGTCGGCTTCGCACCCGCAATCAGATCAGCGCTGGTTATTCCAAGTGCCTGAAGCGTCAATTGAAGATCCGCACTGTTCAGCGGCTCATAGCGAGGGGCTTTCTGCTCCATATACGCTGAGTCGCCCTCCATCTTTATCGACCTGCATCCATCAATCGTTTCCTTGGATGACTGATCGTGTGCCAACAGGCCGTTTTGACGGAGATAACTGAATGTCGCGATCGTCGCGTGCCCGCAATGAGCGATCTGCTGGGTTGGCGTAAAGAACTCCAGCTTTATATCCGCTGAATCGGACGGAGAAACAAACGCCGTTTCCGATAAGCCGACAGCGGCTGCGATCTTCTGTTTTTGCTCAGAACTGAACCGCTCGGCGTGAAGTACAACGCCTGCCGGATTTCCGCCGGAATCACCGTCAACAAATGCACTTACAATGGGGACTTCAATCTTCATGATGGTCGCTCCCTTAATTCTTCCAGAATGGTATTTGTGTTCCTGCTCAACCTGAATTCTTTCAATCGACGGTTCCGGGAACAAACGGGTAAAATTGGACTATGCTTAATTAAAAATTAACCGTAAGCAGAGCGACTCCAATGCAGAGACTCCCTCCGCTAAGGGCATTACAGGCATTTCGGTACGCCGCCCGAGAATTGAGCTTCAAGGCCTGTCTCTTATACACATCTGACGCTGCCGACGAATA
>CAJXOQ010000006.1 GCA_913057975.1 uncultured Marinobacter sp. | reverse complement strand
CGATCAGTCGCTGACAGCGTTTTTCCAGGTAGTTCGCGGCATGGCCAAAGGCGGCGAATCGCTTGTCTTTGGTCTGGCCGTGGTAAAAACGGTAATAGATCTGCTGGACAATCACCGCCAGCCGGAACAGACCATAGATCTCGTAGAAATCGAAGTTGTCGATCTTGCGGCCGGATTTCTCCGCGTAGTAAGCGACCACTTCCTTGCGGGTCAGCATGCCCGGCTGGTGGGTCGGCTGTCGACGCAACATCTGGAACGGGCCTTCGTCATCGGCCTCAATCCAATAGGCCAGGCTGTTGCCCAGATCCATCAGCGGGTCGCCGATGGTCGCCATTTCCCAATCAAGAACACCAATCACCTCGAACGGGTTGTCCTGATTGAGCACCACATTGTCGAAGCGGTAGTCGTTGTGAATGACCACCTGGGCAACGTCGTCCGGCATCTTGTCGTTCAGCCAGCCCATCACCGTTTCAAAGTCACCCACGTCATCCGTCTTCGCCTTGCGGAAACGGTCACTCCAGCCGCCAATCTGGCGCTGCACATAACCGGCGCCCTTACCCAACTTATCAAGGCCGGTGGCCTTGGCATCGACATTGTGCAGGTCCACCAGTTTGTCGATCACATTCAGGCACAGCTTGCGGGTATCCGCCTCACTGAGCTCAAAGTCCTTGGGGAAATCCTGACGCAGGATGATGCCTTTCAGGCGCTCCATGACGTAAAAATCGCAGCCCAGAATGTCATGGTCGTCGCAGATGGCGACAATGTTCGGAACATACGGGAATTCGGGCTTGAGAGCCCGCATCACCTTGGCTTCCCGCAGCATGTCGTGGGCAGACTTGGCAATATGGCCAAACGGCGGGCGGCGCAACACGTAGGAACGATCGCCATAATCCACCTGGTATGTCAGATTGGACGCACCGCCAGGATACTGCTTGATCTGCGGCAGGCCTTCCAGGTCCGGGATGGCCTGCTTCATGAAGCGGTCAACGGCCGCGACATCCAGCTCTTCACCTTCGCGGATATCAACAGCCTGGTCGATCTGGGTCATACGGCTCTCCCTTACTTCCTGATTCTGTGTTAAATGATGACTTAAGCCTTGCCGCCCATTTTCTTCATCCAGCGCTTGCTTTCCTGGTACATCAACCAGTCAAACGCCTTGGGCGCATGGCGCTTGAGTATCCACATGCGGCGCTCTTTGGCATGGGGCAGCACCCAGAAATCGCCTTTCTCTACCGAACGAACGATGTCATCGGCCACGTTTTCGGCGGTGATGGTGGAGCGTTTCATCAGTTTGTTGACGTTCTGCTGAATGCCCGGAATATCAGACCGCATGCTGCTGGTCAGATTGGTCTGGAAAAACGCCGGGCACACGCAGCTGACGCTTATACCGGAGTCTCGCAGCTCCTGGCTCAGAGTTTCCGAAAGCGCGATGACACCGGCCTTGGACACGTTGTAGCTGTCCATCAACGGTGCGAGCATAAGCCCGGCCATGGAGGCGATGTTCACGAAAGCGCCGGAGCCCTGCTTCTTGAACTGCGGGGTAAAGGCCTTGCAGCCCCGAACGACACCCAACACGTTGATGTCCATGATCCATTCCCAATCGGCCATGGTGGTGTCTTCAATCGAGCCCGCGGAAGCGACACCAGCGTTGTTCACCACCACGTCTACCCCACCCCATTTGCCGGTGAGGTCCTCGCAGATCTTCTCAAGGTCGGTCAGCCGGCGCACATCGCACTCAACAAAGTAACCTTCGCCACCCGCATTGTTGATCTCCTGCTCTACGGCAATGCCCTGCTCGGGATTAATATCGCCAATACAGACCTTGGCGCCTTCTTTGGCATACCGCAATGCAATAGCCCGGCCCAGGCCGCTGGCCCCGCCGGTTATAAATACTCGCTGTGTCATCTGTGTTTCACCGTTATCTTAGTTATCTGAATCCGTGCAAGAGCTGAAACCCCAAAACGCCAACTCGCAAGGTTTGACTGAGCGGACGGACGGGGTGTTCTGAAACTGTACGGAGCCATGGATGGCGGAGTCCAAGCGTCACATGGATGTGCCGAAGGAGCGTGTTTCAGAACGCCCCGTCCGTCCGCTCACACTCCGAAACTAGCGGGCTCACTTCCGGTACTTTGCCAGCTCCAGACGAGCCACCATCGCCCGGTGAACCTCATCCGGGCCATCAGCCAGGCGCAAAACCCGAGCATAGGCGAACAACTGAGTCAGCGGGAAATCATCGTCGCTGACACCAGCACCCCCGTGAATCTGAATCGTATCGTCCACAATCTGCTGAAGCATCTTCGGAATAACCGCCTTAATCATCGAGACTTCCTGCAAGGCTCCAGAGATACCCTTGGTATCCAATGCCCAGGCGCACTTCAGCGTCAGCAGTCGCGCCTGCTCTATCGCCATACGGGCGTTAGCAATCACATCCGGATTACCGCCCAGTTTAGCGATCGGCCGACCAAACGCCTCACGACTGGTCGCCCTTTTGATCATCAGCTCCAGAGTACGCTCCGCCGCACCAATGGCACGCATACAGTGGTGAACACGCCCCGGCCCAAGACGGCCCTGGGCAATCTCGAAGCCACGACCGGGGCCCGCAATAAATGCAGTCTTGGGCAGGCGCACGTTGTCGAAGGACACAACACCGTGACCGTATGGCTCATCGTAGGCGCCGAACACCGGCAGCATTCGCTCAATTTTGACCCCAGGGGTATCCAGCGGCACCAACACCATGGAATGACGGCGGTGCTTGTGGGCATCCGGATCGGTCAGGCCCATGAAAATGGCAACCTTGCAATCCGGGTGGCCAACGCCAGTGCTCCACCATTTGCGACCGTTGAGAACAACCTCGTCGCCATCCACAGTGGCCGTGGCTTCCATGTTGGTGGCGTCTGAAGATGCCACAGCCGGCTCGGTCATGCAGAAAGCGGAGCGTACTTCACCGCTTTGCAGACGGGGCAGCCATTCGGCTTTCTGTTCTTCGGAGCCGTAGTGGATCAGCACTTCCATGTTGCCGGTGTCCGGCGCATTGCAGTTGAAGATTTCCGGGGCAATAAAGCTGCGGCCAGTTTCTTCGGCAATCAGGGCATAGTCGGAGTTGAGAAGCCCACACCCGTATTTCTCATCCGGGAAGAACATGTTCCACAGGCCCTGTGCTTTGGCCTTTGCTTTCAGTTCCTTGATGATGGGCAACACCACCCAGCGGTTTTCCTGCGCCATCAGTTCCTTATGGTACTGCTCTTCAATCGGGAAGATTTCTTCCTCCATGAAAGTTTTGACGCGCTTGAGATAGTTCTGGCCCCTCTCGGAAATACTGAAATCCATTGCCATGTCCTCTTGGTTTGACCGATATGGAGCCAGTCTAGTTTTCTGTCCACTATTACGCGACTGAATAATTCTTATCATCTATCATAAGACTGGCTTATTCGCGAAGTGGAGATGCTCATGGCACTGAATCGACTGGACCTGAACCTGCTGCATGTATTCGACACCATCTACCGGGAGGGCAGTCTGACCCGCGCCGCCCGGGCCCTCCACCTCACCCAGCCGGCAGTCAGCCATTCCCTGTCACGTCTGCGCGAGCATTTTGATGACCCGTTGTTCAGTCGTCAGGGCAATCAGATGGTGCCCACTCCCCTGGCCCGCCGATTCCTGGAATCCATGCGCCCGGGGCTGACCCAGATACAGAGTGCAGTGAACCAGTTCCACGCCTTCGACCCGGCCAGTCAGCGCAAAACCTACTCGCTGGCCTTGCGGGACATCCTCGAGTCGACGTTCCTGCCCAAACTGATGGGCCGGCTGGAAAGCTACCCCGAGCTGGAGATCATCAGCCAGCGGGTGCCCCGGCGGGATATGGAAACCCAGCTAGCAGCGGGCAAACTGGATTTTGCGGTGGATGTGCTGTTGCCCGTCAGCAATCAGACAGGTCATGAACTATTGCGACACGACAGGCTGGTGGTGCTGGCGAGAAAGGGCCACCCGCTCACCAGCGACGGCCTGACCTTGGACAAGTATCTCGAAGCCAAGCATGTACTGGTTTCGTCCCGCTCGGAAGGACCTGGCATTGAGGATTTCGAGTTATCGCGGTTTGGGGTGCAACGAGACATACGCCTGAGGTGCCAGCATTACTACGCCGCCTGCCGGGTGGCTGAGGGAACCGACCTGTTGCTGACCATGCCGGAAAACTACGCGCGGATCATCGCGGAACGGGCTGACATCGATATTCTGACCACTCCGGTAGACCTGCCCGGTATCGATGTGCATCTGTACTGGCACAAGGCCTATGAGCGGGAGCCAGCGCTTATCTGGTTCCGGGGCCAGTTGGCCAGCGTCGTGTAAGTGCCTTCAGTCAGTATGCCCCCACCAGTTTCAGGAAACCAAGAAATCCGGCGGCGGTAATCCCCAGTGACGCTACAACAATGCCGAAGCCCCACCAGATCGCTGCGCCGTCAGACACTTCAGTGTCATGTCCGCGCAAGGTGCGATAAAACGCCCAGGGGCCAAGAATAAAGGCACCCAACACCGCAAACACCAGCCCCACGCTGACGCCCGCAAATGTCCAGGTGGCCAGCACCGTGGCGCGATCAGACACCTGTTCCTTGACGCCATGGCGAAGCAGGAACTGTTTGCAGAAGAACCAGATCAGGGCGAACAGGATGATGACAAACAACAGTCCGCCAACGACGGTAATCAGGCGATAGAACAAGGTAAATCCTCAGTAAAATTAGTCAACCACAGCACTATAACCAGCAATCCATAACTGGTAAAACAAACGAGGGGTTAAATGGTGTGGAATCCCCATGGCACATGACTACACTGAATCACACAACTGACGCTACGATCACAGCAACAGGAAGGAGTATCCGGAATGGCCCAGAAAACCCGAATTGCGGTGACCCCCGGTGATGGCATCGGTCCTGAAGTGGTTGCCGAGGCGGTACACTGCCTGGAGACCCTGCGCAAACGACACGATTTGCCGATGGAGTGGACACGCTTTCCCTGGCCATCCCATGCCTGGCACGAAGAGAACGGCGAATCCATGCCGGCTGATGCTCTGGACCAATTGAAATCCTATGACGCCATTCTCCTTGGCGCTCTGGGCGACCCCGGCCCGGTCGACGACCCGGACCGTTACCTGCTGCCAGACAGTATCTCCCTGGCACCCCTGCTGGACATGCGCAAGGGATTTGATCAGTGGGTCTGCGAACGGCCCGCCAGGCTGCTTCCCGGTGCTCGCCAGTATCTGGCGGATGAACGCGCCAAGGACATCGACATGCTGGTGATTCGCGAAAACAGCGAAGGCGAGTATGTCAGCCAGGGCGGGCGACTCCGTAAGGGCGCACCGGATGAAGTGGCCACCCAGATGGAAGTATTCACTCGCCGGGCGACGGACCGGATTATCCGCTATGGCTTCGAGCAGGCCCGCCTGCGGGCCGCCGCGCGCGCCGAAGAAGGCCGTACCCGACAGTTCCGCACTCTGGACGGTAAAACCTGCGAAAGCCAGGTGTGCATCGTGACCAAACGCAATGCCCTGCGCTATTGGGGCGATATGTACACCGAAGCCTTCGAGGAAATGGCGAAACAGTATCCCGACGTAGCAACGCACCACGAATTGGTGGATGCTGCTTGCATGAAGTTCGTACAGGCGCCCTGGGCGTTCGATGTGGTGGTGGCCAGCAACCTGCAGGGTGACATCCTGACCGACCTGGCAGCCGTATTGTCCGGCGGCATGGGCGTGGCCCCTTCCTGCAACCTGAACCCCGACGAAAACGGCATGCCCTCGATGTTCGAGCCGACCCATGGCAGCGCACCGGATATTGCCGGCCAGGGCCTGGCCGACCCCACAGCCATGCTGTTCACCACGGCACGCATGCTGGAATGGCTGGGTCGAAAAGACCCGGCTGTGGCCACTGCCGGGCGGGAGTTGTTTGATGCGGTGGCCGCCGACCTGGCGGAAAACGCCGGCAAATCCAGAGGCACACAGGAAATCGGCACCGCCGTGCGCGAGCGCCTGGAAACGCTTACTCGGCCATAACGAATTCAAGCCGTCCGGGCGCGACCCTCACGTCCATGGGGACCATGCCGAACATTCGCTGGGTGAAGTCCGCTTCATCCAGCCGATACACCGGCATGGTTTCCAGCATCTGGGCAACTACCCGCATGACGTTATCCGTAACCGGTTTGAGATCTCCTTTGAAAAACGACGAATCGATACTGCTTTCCAACAGTTGCAGCCGCCGAATGTAGATCGCTTTCTCCTCGCTGTCGTAGACAGGCGCTCCTTCCACTTTCAGGGCAATATCGACTGGCAGCTTTGCCATCAGCGCATTCAGTGCAACCTGCCCTCTCAGGTCAATGACCGCGACGTCCCGGCCATCAGGGCCAAGGGTAATGTCCGCATTGCTCAGACTCAGGCTAAGTGGCGACCCGCTCTGCAGCTGCCGGCGATCAAAGTCACTGACGGTGTCCTGAAAGTGGCGCTCCAACGTCGCTTCGGAAATGGAATAGGGTGACAGGCTGGCACAGCCACCTAGCACAAACATGGATAACAGAATAACGGCCGAAAACAGGCGGGTTGATGCGTTGACCATCGAAAGACTCTCCTTTGCAGTTCCTCCTATCCTGAGCCAAGGTGGCTGCCCGGGCAAGCCGGGCAGGTTAATCATCGTTCAGGAATAAATAGACACCGCCGAAGGTTGGCGGGCGGTTATTCGTTCTCGGCCCGGACAGTCACGGAGGGGGTCAGGTTCTCGTCGAGGACCACGTGGACCAGGATGGGCTGACAGCACACCTGGCAATCCTCCACGTACTCCTGATCTTCCACCGAAGGGTCGACGCTGAGATCCAGCGTCTCCCAACAGTAGGGGCATTGCACAAGCACTGAGTCCAGAGCCGACATGACGGTCAGAACTGCTGCTTGGCCATCCAGGGGATGATCCGGTCGAAGGCTTCATCCAGTTTCTCGCACGTGGTCGAGAAACTGATCCGAACGGCGTTCGTGCACCCTTCCCCGAAGGCATCTCCCGGCACCAGGCAAACACCCGTTTCCTTGAGCATGCGCAATGCCAGGTCAGAACCGTCCACATGGGGCGGCAAATCCGGGAACGCAAAGAAGGCGCCGCCGGGTTTATACCCTGTCAGATACGGTGTCTGGTCGACCAACTCCACCACCTTGTCGCGGCGTTCACGGTAGATATCCACCATGTTCTTGACGCATTGCTGGTCTCCGGTGAGTGCCGCGACCCCCGCGAACTGGGACGGCGTGTTGGCGACAGAGGTGGTGAACATGTGAAAACGCCGCAGCGACTTGATCGCCGCCTGGCTTGCAATCACCCAACCTACCCGCAACCCGGCCATGCTATAGGTCTTCGAGAAGCTGCTGATACACATGATGTTGTCCAGGTCCATCGAACAGTTCAGTACGCTGGCGAAGTCGTCATCGTCAAAGATAAGGTGATCATAGACCTCGTCGGCGTATACCTGGACTCCCCGGTAAGCGCATTCTTCCAGAATGGTCTCGACAGTACTGCGGGGATATACGGCCCCGGTCGGGTTATTGGGGTTGTTCAGGATCAGCGCAAACGTGCGCGGCCCCATGGCCCGGATCACTTCGTCCGGGTCCAACTGGTGGTCGTTATCCGCCCGAGTGGGCACAAACTTGACCTCACCACCATTCATGCGAATCAGCGGTGCGTAAAGTAGGAACGACGGGTCAGTCACGATGAACTGCCGGCCTGGCGCAGACGTCGCCGAAATCGCCAGGTACATCGCCTCGGTCGCCCCACTGGTGATCAGGATGTTGTCCCGAGTCAGCTTGCGATCGTAGCGTGCGCCGTAGTAGTCCCGCAGGGCAACCAATAACTCGGGCAGGCCCGCGTCCATGGTGTACCCCGTCTGCCCGGCATTGAGCGCATCAATATAAGCGTCAATGACATGCTTGGGGGTGGGCAAATCCGGCTGACCGATGGAAAGATGAATGACATCCTTCATGGTGGCCGCCATATTCACCATGCGACGAATGCCCGGCACCGGAACCGCCTGCATCGCCGGGTTCCAACTGGCCTTGTTCTTCCGGTATTTCACTTTACGCGGTTTGGTCTGGCCGGTTTCTCGATTGGCGGCTTCTGCCATAAACACCTCCTGGACGCAGGGCAAAATAGTAGCTACTCCTGCAGGTTAGTCAGTAAACAGGGGCCATACAAGACATAAAACAGAAAGATTGGGCTACCGGAACGAAACGCCGCAATACCCGCTATAACAAGGGCTACGACCTTTATCTTATATGGGCTCAGGTTGACCAGTTCAGGCTCAGATACCAGACTGTAAACTCGACATCCGGACTGTCGATTCCCGCGGCCGGACGCGGACAAACTGCATTGGCGGAGGACAGATGACCCAACACAGCAAACCGGTTGTAACCGTTCTGACAGCACCCGGTGAAAATGAGCCTCCTGGCATGGATGCCCTGCGAGCCCGTGCGGAGGTTCGCTTTGCTTCTGACGAGCCCACTCTGCGGGACACCTTGCCGGGTACCGACGTAATGATGGTGACGGACTTTCGCACCGAAGCCCTGGCTGCCGCCTGGCCGTCGGCGGACAAACTGCAATGGATTCACGCCACCAGCGCCGGCGTGGATGCCCTCATGTTCCCGGACCTCATTGAAGGCGATGTCACCGTGACCAACGCCCGGGGCATCTTCGACCGCACCATTGCCGAATACGTGCTTTGCACGATTCTGATGTTCGCCAAGGATTTTCCGCGCTCCCTGCGCCTGCAGGCTGAGCACAAATGGCAGCACCGGGACACCGAAAGAGCCGAAGGCAAACAGGTGCTGATCGTTGGCGCCGGCTCCATTGGAGGCCAGATTGCCAGGTTGTGCAAGGCTGCCGGCCTGAACCCCCATGGCATTGCTCGCAAACCCCGCCACGACGACCCGGACTTCGTTGCCGTTCATGGTAATGACGACCTGACCGAGCAGCTGGGCCTGGCGGATTTCGTGGTCATTGCCGCGCCGCTGACACCGCAAACCGAAGGCCTGTTCAACGAGAAGGCCTTTAAATCGATGCGCAAGTCCGCCCGCCTGATCAACATTGGTCGCGGGCCTGTTGTGAAGACCGACGACCTGATTGCCGCCCTGAACAATGGGGATATTGCCGGCGCCGCGCTGGACGTGTTCGAGGAAGAACCCTTGCCGGCGAATCATCCGCTATGGGATATGGAGAATGTCATCATGACTGCCCACATGTCTGGCGACTTCATCGGCTGGAAACGGGCGCTGACCGACCAGTTCCTGGAGAACCTGGACCGCTGGCACCAAGGTGAGGAGTTGTTCAATCTGGTGGATAAGAAATTGGGGTATG
The DNA here is from genome assembly GCA_913057975.1 of uncultured Marinobacter sp. Lineage (GTDB taxonomy): Bacteria > Pseudomonadota > Gammaproteobacteria > Pseudomonadales > Oleiphilaceae > Marinobacter. The sequence continues at coordinate 44,986 of CAJXOQ010000006.1, read as the reverse complement.
CCAGTAAGTAAATGTATTGCTGGCCGGCCCGGAGTGGGCGGAAAGGGGTGTTCCAAAACCGTGCGGAGCCATGGATGGCGGAGCCGAGCGTACAGGGATGTATTTACAGCGTGTTTTTGAACACCCCTTTTCGCCCGCTCCTTCCACAAATTTTTCAGGCTGTTCAGCTACCAGACAACGACGTATCCGAAGGATCTATCTCCATTTGCTGAATCGCAATCACTGCCTGGGTCCGGTTGCGAACCCCCAGCTTCCGGAACACCGCCGTGATATGGGCCTTGATGGTGGCCTCCGAGACATCCAGATCATAAGCGATCTGTTTGTTCAAAAGCCCCTCAGCCAGCATACCCAGCACCCGGAACTGCTGCGGCGTCAGTGATGCCAGTTTTTCGGAGAAGTCCGTCATGTCCGAATGCATCCGCTCGATCTTGTCCGCCACACCCTCTGGCAACCAGACGTCCCCTTCCAGGACTGCCTGAATCGCCTCGGTGATGGTTGGCAGAGGCGCTGACTTCGGAATAAAACCCGACGCCCCGTAGTCGATCGAGCGGCGCATTACCTGCATTTCTTCCGATCCTGACACCACCACCACCGGCAGGCCGGGATATTGCCCGCGCATGAACACGAGCCCCGAAAAGCCGTGGGCGCCCGGCATGTTCAGATCCAGTAACACCAGATCCGCATCCGGATGCGACTCTACCGCCGCCTGCAGCGCCTTGATGCTGTCCACTTCCACTGTCCTGGCATCAGGTACCGCCTGACTGACCGCCTGTTTCAGAGCTGCCCGAAACAGCGGGTGATCATCGGCGACGATAATAGTTTGTGTCATTCAACAGGTTCCTCACAGGGTCATAGCCTGATAACAAGCAGGCTTTACTTGTTCGCACGACCGCTGATCAGGTCATCCACCACACCCGGGTCCGCCAGGGTGGAGGTATCGCCCAACTGATCGTGCTCGTTCGACGCAATTTTACGCAAAATCCGACGCATAATCTTGCCAGAACGAGTCTTGGGCAGTCCAGGTGCCCATTGGATCACGTCTGGAGAGGCAATGGGGCCGATTTCCTTGCGAACCCACTGAACCAACTCCTTCTTGAGCTCATCCGACGGTTCCTCTCCGTGAACCAGGGTGACATAGACGTATATGCCCTGCCCTTTGATCTCGTGAGGGTAGCCTACCACAGCCGCCTCGGCGACCTTGTCGTGTGCCACCAGTGCGCTTTCCACTTCAGCCGTACCCAGGCGGTGTCCTGAGACATTCAGAACGTCATCAACACGACCGGTAATCCAGTAGTAACCGTCCTCGTCGCGACGGGCTCCGTCACCCGTAAAGTACATGCCTTTATAGGTGCTGAAGTAGGTTTGCTTGAAGCGCTCATGGTCGCCGAAGATGGTCCGCATCTGGCCAGGCCAGCTGTCCAGGATCACCAGGTTGCCCTCGGTCTTGCCTTCCAGGATATTGCCGTCATTGTCCACCAGTGCCGGCTTGACGCCGAAGAAGGGAACCGTGGCGGAACCGGGCTTGAGATCAATGGCGCCTGGCAGCGGCGAAATCAGGATGCCACCGGTCTCGGTCTGCCACCAAGTGTCCACAATCGGGCATTTGCTGTTCCCGATCACGCGGTGGTACCACTCCCAGGCTTCGGGGTTAATCGGCTCACCCACCGAGCCCAGCAGGCGCAAACTGTCGCGAGTGGTGCCGTTCATGCAGGACTCGCCCTCGGCCATCAGGGCACGGATGGCGGTGGGTGCGGTGTACAGGATATTGACCTTGTGCTTGTCCACCACCTGGCCCATACGGGAAGTGTCCGGGTAGTTGGGCACACCTTCAAACAGAACGGTGACAGCGCCATTGGCAAGCGGGCCGTACAAAATATAGCTGTGACCGGTGACCCAGCCAAAGTCCGCCGTACACCAATAGACGTCGCCATCGTGGTAATCGAAAACGTATTCGTGGGTCATGGAGGTAAAGACCATGTAGCCACCGGTGGTGTGCAATACGCCTTTCGGCGCGCCAGTGGAGCCGGAAGTGTACAGCATGAACAGCGGGTCTTCGGCGTTCATGGGCTCTGCCGGGCAATCCGTGGACGCGCCCTTCATCAGCTCCTCATAACTTTCGTCGCGACCGTCTTTCCAGGGCACATCACCACCGGTGCGCTTGACGACAATAACCTTGTCCACATCAGCGCCGGCTTCCTTACTCAACGCGGCGTCGACGTTTTTCTTGAGAGGAATCTTGCGACCGCCACGGACACCTTCATCGGCCGTCACCACGAATCGGGACTTACCGTTAGCGATCCGGGCACCCAGTGCTTCCGGCGAAAACCCGCCGAAGACAACGGAATGGATGGCGCCGATGCGGGCACAGGCCAGCATGGCAACACCCGTTTCAACAATCATGGGCATGTAGATGGTGACAACATCGCCCTTCTTGACGCCCTGGTCTTTCAGAACGTTCGCGAACTTACAGGTTTCTTCATACAGTTCGCGGTAGGTCACGTTGCGGGAATCGGCCGGGTCGTCGCCCTCGAAAATGATGGCCGTCTGGTCACCGCGCTTTTCCAGGTGTCGGTCCAGGCAGTTGGCGGCGGCGTTCAGTTGGCCGTCTTCAAACCATTTGATGGATAGGTTGTCGTAGTCGTAGGTGGTGTTTTTCACCTTCGAGAAGGGCTTGATCCAGTCCAGTCGCTTGCCGTGTTCGGCCCAGAAGGTTTCTGGATCATTCACCGACTGTTGGTACATTTTCTCGTACTGATCCCGGTTTAGCAGGGCCCGTTTGGCCACGTCCGGACTTACCGGATAAACCTGTTTATCAGTCATTGTGCTCCCCCTTATTAGTCAGAGTCTGTTGTCATTATCGGTTATTTAATAAAGAGCGTGACGGGCAAAAAAAGCCCTGAAGACGGATACCCATAGTTCAACATGCGTGCCAGTGAACAATGAATTAGACTAACGTCCCAATCCGCCAGCACTTTTAGCCCGAATGACGTCCTCACGAGGGGTGACCCTATGTTCTGGAGCCTGCCCTAAAGGATAGACCCGCTAACGGAAACAACAAGTAACGTTCCGCCCCCCGGGAACCGGAGGGCCGGATAGAAAGGACAGCCGATTGACCGGGTGTCAGGCGGCTTTCTTGCGGGTCTGGGTGGCCCGCAGGCTGTACAGCTTCCGCTCCTTGAGAGCGTAGCGATTAAGACCTCCAAGGTGGATCTTGCACAGGTATAGCGGCCAGTCGATCTGGCGTGCATCCACCGGAAACAGGACCCGATCCAGTTCACCCATGCGGGAAGCCAGGGCCATCAGCGAATCGTTACGGAAGATGTAATCCGGTGCCGTGTAGAAACCAAAGATGGTGGCGAGTGAACGGGTGGTATCAAGGTTTTTAAGGACCTTCAGCTCACGGTTCTGGCCAGCCAGTCTCAATGCCTTGCCTGCAATGGACAATGGCACACGCATGCCGCCAACCACAACATCAAACAGCTTGCGATTGACCGCTACAAACGGTTTTGTGGGTCGACGATAGAACAACTGGTCATACGCGGCGTAGTTGGACTTGGCTTCTGTCATCAGGTAGTCAATGAACTTGCCCAGCGAAATCGGGTTTGAGCTGCCACTGCAGCACTGGTAGATGCGGCGTTGCCCAGGCTCGCAAATGGCTTCTGCCAGGGACAGGATGATGCTATTGGCCACCAGGTCCACCGGGATCACATCTATAATGCCGCTACGCTTACCCGGGAACAGAGACACCTTCTCGCGGGCGTAGGCGAGGATAATGGCATCTGCCACCTTCACGCCTTCAATCCATCCCGGAGAGGGCTCTTCCAGTGCACTTTCAATGATGGAGGGGCGAACAATTGTAAGTGAGCGCCCGGCAAGGGCTTTCATCAAGAGTTGCTCACCCAGCCACTTGGTAAACGTGTAGGTGTCGCTCCAGCCATAATTGTTGGCCTCACGGATGCCCAGGTCTACTAGCTTTTTCTCAAGCACTTTACCGGAGTACCGGGCTTTCACGTCGGAAATTTTGTCTTGTAGCAGATGCACAAGCTCTTCGATTTCATAGTAGCCGTCGGTACTGCGGGGGATCGACTCGCCCGACGGTTTAATAACGGACTCGGTGATCTGACCGGCATTCTTGCCATTGACGTAGCAGGTGGACACCTGGATCACCGCCATAGTCCTATTGAGTTCCGCCAGGGCGGCAACGTTCTCGAGGCACAGGGTGTTGATCTTCAGTGCCTTATCGAGCTCCTCCCGGAAGTTTACGCTGGCTGCCGAGTTGATAAATGCATCGACCTGCCCGGCAAGGGTACGGAACCGCTCTGGCGTGAGCCCGAAACGGGATTCAGTCACTTCGCCGGTGATGCAGTGAACGCGTTCCTCCAGAAAGGTTTCGAATGCCTCGTTGTCATCGTGTCTAAGGCGCTCGAACACGGAAGAACTGGCAATTTCATTGAGGAATCGCTCCCGTGCGGCTGGATGCCTTTTGTTGCCACGGATAAGCAGATGGATTCCGCCAATATCCGGCACCGTACGAATCAGTTTTTCAAGCACCACCTTGCCGAGAAACCCGGTAGTGCCAGTGATCAACACGTGTTTACCGCGTAGTTGCTCAAGAACACCGGACGCTGACGCTCCGTTTTGTTGCTGCTGTGTTGCCATGGCGAGAACTCCTTCTCAAATTCACTGTGTAGCCATCAAATGCAGTGGGCTTTCAGATTAGAAACTGTCTGCCTCCTACCCTTTGCATTTTGCGGGCCACGATTCCGGGGATAAGGCTGATTTTTGCACAGACCGAATGACAGTGCGGTGACATAGAGCAAAGTTACGCTACAAATCGCATCAATAAAATGACAATAAAATAAGGTGACTAAATGCAAAAAAAGGAGTGGAGAAAAAAGGGTCAGGAGGTGCTCAGAAACCGTTCTTGTCGGTGTCCGCCAGCGAGCGCAGAAGCTGGTCCAGGGAGATATTAGACGGTTGTTCCTTAAGTGCTCGGATCAACCGGCTCTGCTCACCAAAGCTGATACGATCATAGTACGGTTCCCGCTCTGGCCTGTTTGCTATTGGTTCCGACTTGCGAGGAACTGCCGCAGGATCAACTTCTGCGGCAAGGTGGCGAAGATGGGTCGCCATATGCTCTCTTTGCTCGTTTTCCAGCTTTTCCCAATTGAGTGAAGCTAAACCGGTCTGGACAATCTCAATGGTATCTGCATCCATTTTGCGCCCCAACAGTGCAAAAAGTCCCTGGAACGCCTCATAACGCAGCAGCGGCTTTTCATCGCTGCCTGCCAGTATCTTGCCGAGTTCCGCGGTCAGTCGTTTGCATTCCTGGGCTGGGTCCACCGGTGCCCGTGGTTGCTCGCTGCCCGCTGAGCGATCTGTATCTGATGCCCCTGTTTCCGCTGGGCTGGAGGAGACCCGATGCCAATAGGCGGCAATCCCGGCCTTGCGCGGCGGCAACTGGCGCAGCCGCACATTCAACATGTCGGCCAATGTGCGGAACTGGCGGGTGGACGGGTCGGAAGCCCGCATCAATGCCACCGGGCGCTGATTCATCACCGACTGGCGCAGAGTTTCGTCACGCCAGATCGCACCCAGGTAATGCAACTGCAACCCCAGGTGTCGCACCGCAGCGGCATCAAGGCGCTGAAACACGGATCGAGCCTGACTTGCACCCTGGGCCATGTTCACCAACACGCTCGGCGTCCTTCGGTAGCCACGGCGAATCAGCAGTTTGATCAGGGAGAAGGCATCGGTCAGCGATGCGGGGTCTGGCGTGACCACGACGCAGGCCAGTTCCGCCGCCGCAATCATGTGCATGCCGGTCTTCTGCAAGCCGGAGGCCGTGTCTGTGATCACGTAGTCGTAATGTTTCTCCAGCCTCGACAACGCTTTGAGAACACGGAGACTTTCTTCAGCAGCCATGTCGACACATTGCTCGACCCCGGAGGCGCCGGGAATGATGTGCAGCCCCCACTCCGATTCCATGATTACATCGCGGAGGGAGCACTCATTGGCCATTACGTTGGCCAGGGTGCGTTCCGGATACCGGCCCAGCATGATACTGACATTAGCCAGATCCGTGTCACCATCCAGCAACAATACTCTGTAACCCTCTCGCGCAAGGGTCAGGGAAAGGTTCAGTGCCACCGATGTTTTTCCGACGCCACCCTTGCCACCGGTAATCGCCAGTGTTCTGGGTTGCTTCGGAATATGCCTGGAAGTGCGGGAGTCGGTCATGAATGCTTAGTAGGCGCTGTCTTGTCCGTCGACTGACATGTAATCCGGGTGAAATTTGAGTACTGTGTCAAAGTGTAACCCGGACGGAGTTCTAACTGTAGACAAAAAGAGGCGGGTTGCATGCCCGATAATGGACGGTTTTGCGACATTTAACCTGTAAAAAGTTTACACACATCCCAACACAGGTAATACTCTGCTTAAAAAAGGACCAATAACTGTTTAATAAACGCAGCTTATTGTCTAAGCTCCATCGGGTTAGTATTTATGAACAAGTCGTCAGATACTAACGACAATATCTGGCGCGTTATACAGGCAGGCCTATGCTGATTGCCCCTGACATACAGCTACCGAGTCTCCCGGAGGTTACCCTTAGGGCGCTTGAAGCCTGTCATCAGGACGAAAATTATCGCCGAATAAGCGATATTGTTTCTGCCGACACCGCTCTGGTCACTCGTGTTCTCGCCCTGGCCAACTCAGCATTGTATGGCCCCACCTCGCAAATACGCTCCATTGACCAGGCGCTGCTCAGGCTGGGAACACGACGCTTCCATACTCTGGTTCTGACTGCGGCACTGCGCCAGCTCCTCTACGAACTCGGGGCAGACCAGTGGCAACAGCTACGGGACTTCTGGCGCCATTCGCTGACTACCGCTCTGACAGCCAGGGCCCTGGCAGCACTGACGCGCTACCCCGAACCCGACCAGGCGTTCATGCTGGGAATGCTGCACAATGTGGGCGAGCTGATCGCACTGAAAACCCCGCCTGGAGAGACCCAGCAATACTACTTTGACCACCAGTCCGATATTGCTGCCGAACTGGTCGATTCATGGGGCCTGGGCCCCATGGCAGTTGACGCTATGCGCTACCAACAGGCCATGCCAACGGAAGTACGAGATGCCGGACACCTGGTCAAACTGATTAGCCTGGCAACACGCCTGGCGCTTTCGGACGCGGTGGGCATTGCGGCAGCGGGGACCATTTTTGGCCTCAATGAAGAACTCACGCGAGAAATCAACCGCAGGATCGACCAGGAAGTGAGCGGCGTGGCCGAATCGCTGGGCATTCCGCTTTCGGAAGACTACGACGCCCGCCATTCCAACGACAAACTCAAACAGACCATACTGAAACAGGCCATGGCCAGCCAGGCGTTGGAACTGTCGCCGATTCGCGGCAGTGCCCAGGAGAGTCTAGCCGCAACCGTCACCAGCCTGACACTGATCACCGGCCTTCCGGCACTCTATTTTGGCCAGGCCGGGGACGGGCTGACGCTGCTATCCGCCAGCACTGGTCAGATCCCTGATCTCACGGTTGCCATTGGAGCAGCTACCAGCGTGCTGACCGAGGCCTGCAGCAGCGGCAGCGTTCTGTGCCTCGATCATCGCTCACCGACAGTACTGGACCGCCAGTTGCTTTCGCTCTTGAAAACGCCTTCTCTGGTAGCTATTCCCGTACGCGGGGAAGATCCATGTGCAGGCGTATTTGTCGTCGGTACTGACCATGAAAGCTCTGGCCAGACAGAAGAAATCGGTCGCCTGTTCGGCGCAAAACTGTCTGACGCCGTCACCGCCACGCAGCCCAGGAGCACTACCCAGGACGGTATGGAAGCCGAACTGGCCCGACAGGCCATTCGTCGCCAGGTCCATGAAGTGAGCAACCCGCTTACCATTATCCGGCAATATATCTATCAACTGCGGAACCGGCTGGATGATGACGAAGTGCAGGGCGAGCTGGACGTCATACGTGACGAGCTCGATCGCGCAGGGGACCTCCTGTTGCAGATCAGCCGGGCTCCGAGCCATGATTCAGCGAACCCTACCGGCGCCTGCAATCTTAATGACGAACTGAGAATTCTGCGGGACTTGCTGGAAGACAGTCTGTTCAGCGGCGGCGACAGAGCACTGGAGCTGGATCTGTGCGAGGACCCCACCGACGTTACCGTGCCCGGCGCGGTCATCCGTCAGGTGGTTATCAACCTGGTCCGTAATGCGGCAGAATGTCTCGTTGACGGCGGCGAAGTGGCTATTCACACGCTGGCACCGGTCTGGCAAAGCGGAAAGACCTGGGTGGAACTGGAAGTGGCGGACACCGGCAATGGAATTCCCGACGAGGTCCGCAAACACCTGTTTTCACCGGTTCAATCCACCAAGGGCAAGGACCACAGCGGTCTTGGTCTGAGCGTGGTTAAACAGTTGATTGATGACATGGAGGGCATCATTAGTTGCCGCACGGGACGCGGAGGGACAGCATTCCGAATACTGTTTCCCGCGGCGGCAAATAAAAAAAACGATGAAAAATGACGAAGAAACGACGGGCTACTGACATGAAACCTGCGAGCACCGAGTGGACTTACGACGACGAAGGAAAGGCGCGCATCCTGGTCGTCGACGATGATCCGAGACTGCTTTCCGGCCTTGCTTCACTGCTCAGAAGCAAGGGGTACGAGGTCACCGAAGCGGAAGGTGGGCGCATGGCCTGTCGCATCCTTGAGACCGAATTGTTTGACCTGGCGATGCTGGATCTTCGCATGCCAGATGTGGATGGCTTCGGAGTGATGGAGCGTCTGTCGTCGAGGCAACCCGAATGTGGCGTGATTGTCGTAAGTGGTGAAAGCTCCTTCAGTTCCGTCAGCCGCGCCCTGCGCAGGGGGGCACTGGACTATATCCGCAAACCGTTCGACCCGGAAGAACTGCTGGCAACGGTCGACGGCGTACTTGGCAAGCGTTCACTGCTTCGTGCCCATGAGCACATCCGAATGCGCCTGGAAAAATCCGAGGAACTGCATCGCTACATCGTCAACAGCTCACCCGATATCGTTTTCATGCTCGATGGCGAAGGGCATTTCTGTTTTGTGAACAGCAAGATCGAGAGCCTGCTCGGTTACCAGCCCGCCGAACTCTGTGGACGTCACTTTCGCCAGATACTGGATGACCGGGACATTGCCCGGGGTACGTACGCACTGAAAGGCCCGAACATCACCGCAGACAATCCGAGGACACTGGAGGTTCGCCTCAAGACGCGAGGCAGCCGCAAGGCGACCCGCCACTTCGAAATTACCGCGTTTCCGATTGACCCGGAAACCTGGCCCCACACCAATAATGACGACGGAACGTACAATGGTCGTGAAGCACGCTACTACGGCACTGCCCGCGATGTGACCGAGCGAAAGGAAGCGGAAGCCTTTATCAACTTCCAGGCCTACCACGACTTGCTGACCCGACTCCCAAACCGCGCCCTGTTCAAGGACCGGCTCGACCTGGCCATTACCCACGCCCGTCGCAGTGAGCAGAAACTGGCGGTGATGTTCCTGGACCTCGACCGCTTCAAGGTCATCAACGATACACTGGGACATGCTATGGGTGACCGCCTGCTGCAGGCGGTCACCCAACGACTGGAACGATGTCTGCGCAAGGGGGACACCCTGTCACGCTTCGGTGGCGATGAATTCACGCTACTGTTGCCGTCGATCCACGGCTACGAGGACGCACGACAGATTTCAAAGAAGCTGATCAAGGCCCTGCGCGCGCCTTTCCAACTGGGCGAACACGAAGTTTTCGTGGGTGTGAGTATCGGCATCGCCACCTATCCGGAAGCCGGTAAATCCATGGATCAACTGATCCAGAATGCCGACATTGCCATGTATCACGTCAAAGCACGGGGCAAGGATGGCTACCGCTTCTACTCGGAGAGCATGAGCATTGACACTGCCAACCGCCTGAGCCTGGAAAGGGACCTGCGGATGGCGCTGGAGCGCGATGAGTTGCGAGTGTTTTACCAGCCGCAGGTCTGTTCCTCGAGCAATCGTGTGGTGGGTTTGGAAGCGCTGGTCCGCTGGCAACACCCGGAAAGAGGGTTGCTCTATCCGCGGGACTTCCTGCCACTGGCGGAAGAAACCAAACTCATTGCCAAACTCAGCGAATGCGTACTCGACCAGGCCTGCCACGATGTCGGCCAGTGGATTCGGGAAGGACACAGCGACCTGCGGCTGGCCGTAAACCTGTCCCCGGCCCAGGTGGAGCACCCAAGGTTTGTAGAAACTCTGATGACTCAACTCCAGGCCCACGGCTTCCCGCCCCAAAACCTGGAAATCGAGATCACTGAAAACGTGATCATGAACGATCTTGAGCAGATCAGCCAGAAACTCCGGGAATTAGCGTCATTTGGCGTCAGAATTGCCATTGATGATTTCGGCACTGGCTACTCCTCCCTGAATTACATTCACCGGCTGCCCATTCACACCCTGAAAGTCGATCAGTCCTTCGTCAAAGCCATTCGCAGAGGCGAAGATGGTGCCTGTATTGTAAACGCCATTGTCGCCATGGCCCATGGACTGAAACTTCAGATCGTGGCGGAGGGCGTGGAAACGGACGAACAGCTCACCTACCTCAAAAGCCTGGGATGCCATCAGGTTCAGGGGTTCTTCTACGGCCCTGCACGGCCTGCAGACGTCATCGGCAAAACCCTCGGACATACTCCGGCGCGCGCCGTCGCCTTCTAACCTCCCGCATTATCGATACTCCATTGTCGGACAGTCAGATCTAAAATGTTGATCTGGTTTGCAAAGTGTTGCTGTTCGTTACGTTATGTATCTGGAAATGCGCGGTACTGCACATAATTCCCCCACCGGCTTCTCTAAGCTCAAATCCATCAGGCGCTTCCTTCAATTCACCTGATGGTGAATCAACAATCACAAAAAGAACGGAAGCATCCCCAGGATATGGACAGGCAGAAGTCACCATGCGCGATAAATACAAATACATTGGCCCGGTATACGATTTTCTGAGCAACCTCTACAGCGGCAAGAACATTCACCGCTGCAAGACCGCCATGCTCGATGTGGAAACCGTCAAGCCCGGCGCCCGCATCCTGTTTGCAGGCGTGGGCCATGGCCGTGACGCGATCCGTGCCGCAGAACTGGGCGCGGACGTGACCGTGGTGGACCTTTCCGAGACCATGCTACGCAAGTTTGCCGAAGCCCAGCAGAAAGAGGCGCCACACCTGACCATCCGCCGAATTCACAGCGACATCATGAAGGTCGATGAATTCGAACAGTACGACATGGTGGTCGCCAACTTTTTCCTCAATGTGTTTGACGAAGACATGATGGTACGGGTGCTGGAGCATCTGATCCGTCTGGGTAAGGCTGACGCCAGGGTCGTTGTGGGCGACTTCAGCTACCCCACCGGCAACATTGTGGCCCGCCTGTTCAAGAAGGTGTACTGGTACATGGCCGTTTTCATCTTCTGGCTGTTCGCCAACAACGCCTTCCACAAGATTTACAACTACCCCGAACACATGCAGCGCCTCGGCCTGCACGTCACCGAGAAAAAGCATTTCAAGCTGCTGAACATGAACTGTTACTGGTCGATCCTGGGACGAAAACAGGTGTAGACACGAGGCCTCACACCGGATTTACAACAATAAACGGGGGAGTTTCACAATGTCAGACCAGATTCTTTCACTCGATGGCGTCCGCTCGCTGGACGAAGGTGCGTTCACCTTTCCGGAGCGCATCAGTTACCTCAAGAAATACGGCACCCATTCCCAATCGTTCTCGACGTTACAACCTGAGATGCAGTATTTCGATGTACCTGGCGTTGGCTACCTCGCCTATATGCGCAAATGGGGCGGCACTTTCGTACTCTCCGACCCGGTCACTGCCCCGGAACACTTTGAGGTGATTCTGGAACAGTTTCACCAACGCTTCCCTTCCGCCTGCTATATCCAGGTTTCCAAATCCGTCGTGGACTACCTCTACCGTCGCTTTGGCCTGTTTGGCACCCAGTTCGGCAGCGAATCCCGTATCAACTTGAAGAACTGGTCGCTCAGCGGAAAGAAAAAACAGATCCTGCGCACGGCCCTTAACCAGGCGGAGAAGAACGGCATTACCGTGAAGGAGCGCTTCAGTGATGACCACACCCGCGAAATATCCGATGCCTGGATTCGCACCCGTAAATGCAAGAGTAAGGAGATCCGTTTCCTGATACGTCCCATGGAGATGGAGTACAGGGAGAACGAGCGCCATTTCTACGCGTACCAGGATGGCAAGGCGGTGGGCTTTATTTACTTCGACCCCATCTACCGCAATAACGAGATCATCAGTTACGTGCCTAACATCTCGAGGGCTAACGCGGATTTTCGCCAGGGTATTTTCTACACCCTGATGGCCCATGCCATGGATGTGTTCAAGGCCGAAGGCGTGCCCTACCTGGATCTCGGTTTGATTCCGCTATCCCTGGACCCGGCTACCGAGCATCAGGAAAGCCGGCTGCTCAAGCGCATCATGCACGGCCTGTATGAGAAGGGGAACTTCCTATACAACTTCAAGGGCCTGGAATTTACCAAGTCACGGTTCCGTGGTGACAATTTCAAAACCTACTGTTGCCACCGCCGCTCCTTACCGGCACTGGAGTTCCTGGCCATGTTCAAGCTGACCCGCTTGCTGTAGCACCGGCTGCCGACGAGGACCAGTTACCACGGATGTCGTTGGTGGCCAGGCTAAGCCCATCCAGGAACTCCCCGATACCTCGTGGGATGTCCCCGGAAAACAGGGCGGCATCAACCATATCCCCATCGCTGTTGAGGGCCATAAGACTTTTCACTTCCAGCCCCTGCTGTTCGAATAACCAGGCCGCCCGACGGGCGATGGCCTCTCCGGAATCCACCCAATGTTTTACGGTCGGCAACTGGCTCTGCAGCAGATCCTTTATCAGCGGGTAATGAGTGCAGCCCAGAACCACAGTGTCCACTCCCACGTCCCGGAATGGTTGCAATGCCACGGACAAGGCCTGTTCGGGGACTGGCGAACCGGACACCAGATTTTCGATCCATTGCACCAAGTCCGGATGTCCCAGCCGTTCCACCGTGCAATCACTGGCAAACTCGTCAATCAGGTCGGCAAGGTAGGGTCGACGAACAGTGGCGGGGGTGGCCAGCAGACCAATACGGCGGTTTTCAGACACCGCTGCCGCAGGCTTTACCGCCGGCACCACGCCGATCACCGGTATCGGTGTCATGGTCCGAAGATGCGGCAACACCACAGTGCTCGCAGTGTTGCACGCCACCACAATGACATCACAGGGAAATTCCGACAGCGCCAGCCGGATCAGTGTCTGGCTGCGCTCAATCACCACCGATTCCGGCTGGGCGCCGTAGGGAAATCCAGCGTTATCAGCCAGGTACACCAGCTTCACCCCCGGCAATTGTCGGTGGATGCAGGCAGCGACGCTCAACCCTCCAACGCCTGAATCAAAGACCAGCACTCTTGGCACGGTCACGACGGTGCCCCCTGCCCTTCTATTTCCCGCGCCATGGCCTGGATCAGGCCGCCGGATATGGTTGTTACCGGTGGTACAGGTGGCATATCGCCCGGCAGAAACCAGTCCGCTTCCGCAATTTCGTCTTCCTGCAGCACCAGCTCGCCACCGGCGTAGTCCGCAAAAAAGCCCAGCATTAACTGATGGGGAAACGGCCATGGCTGAGAGGAGTGGTAGCGAACCCCACTAACCTCAAGGCCGGTTTCCTCTTTCACTTCCCGGGCAACCGCCGCTTCGATGGTTTCACCCGGCTCCACAAAGCCCGCAATCAGGCTGAAATAATGACGCTTCGTCCGCGATGACCGGGCAAGCAACATGCGTTCACCACGGCGGATAACCACAATCACGCAGGGCGCCAGCCTGGGATACCAGGGAATGCCACAGGGCTTGCACCACTTGGCCCTTTCCAACGGGTGCAGATCCGTCAATTCACCACAGCGGCCGCAGAAGCGGTGATCCCGCCACCACTGATGCACCTGGAACGCGGTACCCAGCATTTCCGCGGGGGCATCCTCCATCATCAGCAGCGCTTCGCGAAGCGTCACCGGTTCTGTAGATCCGGCCAGACTGGCCGCGTCGGCTTCGGCCACGTAGACAGCCTTGCCGTCCATCTGGCCAACATAAACCGGCCCGATATCACCGTGCGTACCAGGGGCAATCATCCGCCAGGGCTTCAGCCAGCCAACGTCGGGCTTCAGCACCGCATCACCATCGATGGCCAGCACAAGATCGTCATCGTCGGGCCCTTTCGGAGACCAGCCGGGAGTCCATAGCGCCATAATCCGTGTCCAGAAGCTATTATGTAGGTAGAGCTGGAAATGTATCACAGCGGCACAACACAACAGAACGACCGCATGGCTTTCCGCGCTGCATGCAACCAAGTAAACTTACCGCCTGTTTTGTGAACCGGAGCGACCGTTTATGCGTTTTTTCCTGGGCCTTCGCAGCCTGATCCTGACCCTTTTTCGCAAAATTCTGTTTTTGTGGGTCCGGACGGATGTGAGCAGCAACAGCGTGGAAGCCCTGGGAGTAGACCCGGAAAAACCGGTTTGCTACGTACTGCAGTACAGCTCGCTGTCCAGCCGATTGGTCCTGGAACAGGAGGTGTTGCGAGCCGGCCTGCCTGGTGCCGAGTCGTCCCTGCCGGTCAAGAACGGTCCGAACCACTCCTTCTTTTTTCTCTACCGTCGGATTGGTGGTCTGTTCCGTCGTCGCCAGACGCCGGTTCCCACCAGTGAGTTCCGCGCGCTGGTTCGTCATGGCCTGGAACACCCTGAGCAGGATGTTCAGATCGTCCCCGTGTCGCTGTTCTGGGGTCGCTCTCCAGACAAGGAAAAATCGCTGGTCAAACTGCTGCTGTCCGACACCTGGTCCGTGGCTGGGCGTTTGCAAAAATTCCTGATCATCATGGTGCATGGGCGCAGCACTTACGTGCAGTTCAACCAGCCCCTGTCCCTGAGACAGGTGATTGATGAATATCGCCATAGCGAGGAACGCGCCAACCGCAAGCTCGCCCGCATTCTCCGTACCCATTTCCGCCGCGTGCGCCAAGCTGTGCTCGGCCCGGACTTGTCTCACCGCCGCACATTGGTGGGTGGACTGGTACGAACCCAGGCGGTCAAGGAAGCCATCCGGGAAGCTGCCCGCAAGGATGACATCCCCCCGGAAAAGGTTCGCGCCAAGGCTTACAAGTACGCGGACGAGATTGCTGCCAGCATGTCCATCGTGACCATACGTTTTCTGGAAGTGGTGCTGTCATGGCTGTGGAACCGTATCTACAACGGCATCGCTATCAATAACATCCGCGTTGCCAAGGAAGAAGCTCAGGACAATGCCGTAGTGTATGTTCCCTGCCATCGCTCCCATATTGATTACCTGCTGCTATCCTACGTGCTCTATAAGAACGGACTGATGCCCCCGCACATTGCTGCGGGCATCAACCTGAACATGCCTATTGTTGGCCCCATCTTGCGACGCGGCGGCGCGTTCTTCATGCGTCGGAGCTTCCGTGACAACCCACTCTACGCCACGGTTTTCAACGAATACATGCACGTAATGTTCTCCCGCGGCTATTCCGTTGAGTACTTCGTCGAGGGCGGGCGCAGCCGTACTGGCCGCATGCTCCAGCCTCGTCCCGGCATGCTGTCCATGACCGTCCGCAGCTTCCTGCGGGACCATCGCAAACCCATCGTGTTCGTCCCGGTATACATCGGTTACGAGAAGGTGATGGAAGGCCGCTCTTACCTCGGTGAATTACGGGGCAAGAAAAAACAGAAAGAGAGCGTGTTTGCGATTGCCAAGACGGTTCGCAAGTTGAGCAACTCATTTGGTCAGGTCGCTGTAAACTTCGGTGAAGCGATTCCTCTTGCGGAGGTACTGAACGAGGTCGAACCAAGCTGGCGGAAAGAAGCCTACGATTCCGAGTACCGGCCAAAATGGCTCAATCAGGCAGTGTCTGAACTGTCCAATCGTGTTGCGTCCAGCATTAACGCATCTGTAGCCGTCAATCCCATTGGCATGACCGCGACGGTCTTGCTGGGCACCGATCGCCTGGCTATGGATGAAGGCCAGTTGATCCGCCTGATGGACCAGTATGCCGACCTGCTGAAAGCGTTTCCCTACGCCGACACCATCACGCTGCCGGAAGGCAGTGGCAAGGATTGGGTCGACTACTGCGAAAACATGGGACTGATCACGCGCCAGCCCCAGAAATTGGGTGACATCATCGCGCTGGAAGGCAGCAACGCGATCCTGATGACCTATTACCGCAACAATATCCAACACCTGTTTGCCCTGCCTTCTCTAATCGCGAGCCTGTTCGAGAACAAGAACTCCCTGCGCCGGGACAAGATTGAGTTCCTGGCCAGCGTGGCTTACCCCTATCTGAAATCCGAACTGTTCCTCAAATACGATGCCGAGGAGATTGACGGGGTCATCAACCAATGGATCGACGTTCTATTGGCGAAAGGGTTGCTGTTCGAAGAAGAGGAAGACAGGATCAGCCGCCCCGAGGAAGGCACCGATGCCATGCTGCGCCTGCGAGTGCTGTCACGGTTCATCATCCAGACCCTAGAACGCTATCACATTGCCATCGGCATCTTGCGCAAATACGGGTCGGGTAAGATTACCGCCGGCGAACTGGAAGAGCAGAGCACGCTTCTGGCCGAGCGTATGTCCATCCTGTTCGGCCTCAATGCGCCGGAGTTCTTCGACAAGACCCTGTTCCGTAACTTCATCGCCAACATGCAGCACAATGGCGTTATCACCACCGATGACGACGGGCTGCTGTGCTACACCGACGGCCTGGATGAAGTAGCGGAAGACGCACGGTTGGTGCTAAGTGTGGAAAAACGCCAGGCCATTCAGCAGGTGACCATGCTTGGGGCCTGAACGCGGCCGGTGACCTATCCGGCGGGAAACGCCTTGATGGAGTAGATGTCGTACCGGCTGCTCTTCCCTTCGATACGGGTGGTGGGTTCGGGGCCACTCACTGGCTCCGCCTTGCGCGGGCGTTTGACGACAACGCGGTAGGTTGCCACCGCCAACGCGGCCTTCAACAACGCCGGTGAGTCATCGTCGTCTCCCACCACCGTGCGGAACACCTGCATTTCCTTCTTGACCAGGGCC
This sequence comes from uncultured Marinobacter sp., assembly GCA_913057975.1. Classification (GTDB taxonomy): domain Bacteria; phylum Pseudomonadota; class Gammaproteobacteria; order Pseudomonadales; family Oleiphilaceae; genus Marinobacter. Next base: position 27,806 of record CAJXOQ010000006.1, on the reverse strand, counting down.
GACTTGTCGCGATGGGGAAACATCGGGTCAAGGTAGATCACATCCGCGGCGCCCGCGCCCGCCTGCGATAACCAGTCGATACTGCTACCCGACTGCAGTGCCATCCGGGCAACAATGGGCGCGCTTTGCTCATTCAGCGCCGCGCGGGAAAGTCCATCACTAAGCAACGCATGGATAACCGGCGAACGTTCAAAAAGGGTTAACCTGCAGCCCAGGGAGGCCAGTACAAACGCATCCTGACCAAGGCCAGCAGTTGCATCCAGAACATGAAGGGACTGGCGGGCTTTCTTCAGGCCAACGGCCTTGGCAATCAGCTGGCCGGTGCCACCGCCGTGCTCTCTCCGGTATCCCGCCTTCCCGGTCACAAACTCGGCCCTGACAGGCCCTGGAGCCCCCTTGCCGGTCACCTGTAGGCCAAGACCATTTTCGTCCAGAAACAGCAGCACTGGGTAGTCACGAACGTCTCGCGGACGAAGCGTGCCCAGCAGGGGCAGCGACAATGTTTCAGCCAGAGAACGTGCGGCGTGGAAGTCACCAAGAGGGCTGCAGCCGACTGCGAGTTCGGACAGGGTGTTTCCAGGCGGCATCAAACCAGGATATCGATGCCTGAGAGCCCTGCATCCGCGACATCGCCTCCGGCGGCGACATCGGCAAACGTGGACAGGGCTCTGGAGGTGCTCAGGGAAACTTCATCGGCGCGGAAACGCTCCAGGCGCACATCCTCCGCAGCCTGACGCGCCTCGACCCGGCGCTCAAGCGACTCAGCAGAAGGAATCGGCCGTTGTTCGGCGTTGGGGGACTGTGCATCGGTGAGATCACGGCGAACTGCCTGGCTGTCGTTATCGGGTGCGGACGCAGGCGCCCGGGCAACGTCACTGCGCTCACGAACCGGGCTACTATTGCCGGACTGGAAAGGGAGACTGCTGTTTGGGTTAACACCACCGATCATTCTGGCACACCGGTTATAAAGACCACAGATTCTGGATTATGGAAGATCCCGAGCCGATTTTGAAGCAGGCTGTTCAATTTTTACCCTACCAGAGCATAACAAGCAACAGCAGACCGAGTACCAGGCGGTATATAACGAACGGCATCAGGCCAAGCTGCTCAAGAAATTTGAGGAACAGGTGAATACAGACCACGGCACTGACAAATGACAGCGCAGCACCCAGGGCAATCCCGGCCCAGTCGGTGGCCCCGCCCTGCTCCACCAACTCCAGGGTTTTCAGCAGTCCGGCCGCGAGAATCAGCGGGATCGACAACAGGAACGAGAATCGGGCAGCGGCCTCTCGTCCAAACCCGAGAAACAGAGCCGCCGTGATGGTAATACCGGATCGGGAAGTGCCCGGGATCAGAGCCAGCGCCTGAGCCACGCCGATGATCACCGCATCTTTCATGGTCAATGCCGGCAGGTCCCGTTTGCGACGCCCCACCGCGTCTGACCACCACAGCACCAAACCAAAGCCGATGGTCGAAACCGCAATCACCAACCCCGAACGCAGAGAGGTTTCAATGAAATCATTAAGCAGCAGACCCGCCAGTCCGGCCGGAACCGTGCCGGCTATGACCGCCCACGCAAGGCCACTGTCCTGCCTGACACGGCCCCGAGCCGTGTCTCCGACCCAGGCGACCGTTAGGCGAGCCACCTCCGAGCGAAAGTACCAGACCACAGCTGCCAACGTCCCTACATGAACAGCGACATCGAAGGCGAGGCCCTGATCCGGCCAGCCGAATACCTGTGAAGGAAGAATCAGATGGGCCGAACTGCTGATCGGCAGAAACTCCGTCAGCCCCTGTACAACGGCCAATACAATAATGTGCCACAGTTCCATCGGCAGTGATTCCGGGTGGTAGCAGTGAGATTGTTGTCAGCGGCCGGGCAGTTTTTTCCAGGCCACTTCATCACGAATATAAACCGGTTGCGCCTGTTCGGCCGGCACCCCCGCTCCCGCACGAAAGGCGCGGGCAGCGATCTCCGCCACTCTGGACGCCCTGGGCACCAGAGTCTCGTCGAGGTGCTGCATGGTTGCGGCAACACCATCCGGGAAGTTTTCTTTCAGGTTCCATCCCTGGCCGGCACCAAACCATCGGGATGCGCCATCAGCCAGAGCCACAGACGCCGGAGCGCACACCTGTTCGTGCCCCATCAACTCTGGCTGCCCATCCTTGCAGATATAACAGGCCCAATACACTTCACCCATGCGGGCATCGAAGGCCACTGCAACGGCGTCGCCGTCCAGCATCTGCCAGTGGTGTGTCGCATCCTCGGCAACGGCTGCCAGGGATGAAACCGGAATAACGGGAATTCCGAGACCATAGGCCAGCCCCTGAACAACCCCCGTGGCAATGCGAAGACCCGTGAACGAGCCCGGACCACAGGCAAATGCAAGCGCATCGAGGTCCGCCGGCACCAATTTCTTCTCGGCGAGAAGCTCGCGGATCATCGGCATCAACAGACGGGTGTGGCCCCGGGGAGCCAAGTCGAACCGCTCCACCAAGCTGTTATCCACCAGCAGAGCTGCTGAGCAGCCCTCTGATGAGGTATCCAGTGCCAGTAATTTCACGAGGTTACTTCAGTTGGGTAAGGATCTGGTTGCGAATGTCATCCAGACTGCCTACGCCTTTTACGCGCACATATTTCGGCGCAGCCGCAGGGGCTTCTTTCGCCCAGTCCTGATAGTAACCGACCAGTGGCGCGGTTTGCTCGTGGTAGATCTTCAGGCGTTTGCGGACGGTTTCTTCCTTGTCGTCCTCGCGCTGGATGAGGGCATCGCCGGTCTCGTCGTCTTTACCTTCGGTCTTGGGGGGATCGTACTTCACATGATAGATACGACCACTGCCCTCGTGCACCCGGCGACCTGACAGACGGCTTACGATTTCCTCGTCATCAACGGCGATTTCTACCACGTAGTCAATGACAATACCCTGGTCTTTCAAGGCCTCGGCCTGGGGAATGGTGCGGGGGAAACCGTCGAGCAGGAAGCCGTTCTTGCAGTCAGGCTGCTTAACCCGTTCTTCGATGAGCGCAATGATGATGTCATCAGACACCAGGCCGCCAGAAGCCATCACTTCCTTGACCTGCTTGCCAAGATCGGACTCGGCTTTCACCGCCGCGCGAAGCATGTCGCCGGTCGAAATCTGTGGGATTTCAAACCGTTCGGTTATGAACTGGGCCTGCGTACCCTTGCCTGCGCCTGGCGCGCCTAACATGATGATTCTCATAACGCTGTGCTCCCGTTGTAGTCATTATCATTTGAAAAGCTGTTGCAAAACCCGGCAGCTTTGCGACAGCTTCTCGGCAGCAACGAGCCCGCAGCCCCTGCCAAGGAAGGCGCATTATACGAACTCAGCCCCCTCATAGAAAGTGGACCTCCGTAGCATGCACCAAAAGGTTACATCGGGCTGTGAGTTGCAGGCTGTGGTTGATAGTGCTCGAAGGTCAGGATGACAGGGATAATGCCAGCGCGTCCAGCTCCCCAGACACGTTGTCAATCTCCTCGTTCAGACGGGCGATATCCCCTTCCGAAAGCCCGAGGGACGACGCAAGGGAGACAATATCATCCGGGTTGAATTCATCCCCAATCCCCCTTTCCTTCAGCAGCCCATTGGCCAACTGGACCATAAGCACATACGGTTCATGCTCGCCATGATAGCCGGCCTTCTGGTGCATGCCCGCGGCCTTGACCACCGGGTCAGGCAGTTCCCAAAGCCGGTGAAGGATGCCACCAATGGCGCCGTGGCCAACCGCCAGCATCTGTTGGTCGTTGCTGGCCCCGAACACCTGCTGCTCCAGCGAGTGCATACTGGCGTCGGGATTGGCTTCACGCAACGCATTCAGCTCGTCAAATTCCTGGGCAAACAGGTGGCCGACCAGCAGTAGGCCAAAGTTGTGCAGCAGGCCACACAGATACGCCAGGCCTTTGTCTGAATGACACTTTGGCGCCATACGCTGGCACACAAACGCGTTATACAAGGAGTGGCGCCAGAACTGGTCCATCCCAAGCATGCCCTGACGGGGCACTTCGAAAGCACGCACCGACGCGATACCCAGCGCGATATGGGCAACACGGTCGAACCCAAGCACCCGGGTCACCGCTTCCTGTACCGAGTTGATCTGACCGGGATAGTTGAATAGAGCGGAACGGGCATAGCGCATGATCTGCGCGGTAAGGCTGGGGTCAAACTCAATCAGCTCGCCCAGCTCGCGGGCGGTCGCCTCGGAATTGGCCGTCAAACGGAGAATGCGCAGCGCCAGCGCAGGCATCGGCGGCAGGCGATAGAGCTTCTGCAACTTGTCGGCCACCTCTTCCAGCGTCAGGGCATCACGCTCATCGTTGTTTTGCCCACGAAGCGCCAGGTGGCCCTGAGTGGCGTCTGCCAGAGCCCTTGCCAGAGAGGTACGATCCAGTTCAAGAAGCGTATTGTCGGTTCCGCAGCACATCAGGGTACGGGGGTACCCCAGGATGCCCTCATCGACAAGTACCGGCAGATCATAGGCTGCCCCGACCGGCGGCTGAAAACCCGGATCACAGTCGGCAAACAGCCGGGCGGACTGGCGGGCCGTTAACGGCTGCAGGCGTCGGCCGGTCTGCTTGTGCACCAGGTCCAGATCCAGACTGGTGTTGTAACCGTGAACGGCCATGACAACGCCATTGATGTCGATCAGGGGCGTTGCCCGGATAAACTCATCCTGAGGACGCCCGGACGCCATAACTGCGGCGTCAAAGCTAAGCACCTGATCAATCTCAAGTTCCCGATAGGCAATTCCCTTGCCGGCTAAAAAGCGTTCCAGTTTTGCCGCTAACGCCACGGCGTTACTCCTGTTTTTTTATGGTCCGCCGAACCTGCTCTAGCCGGTGTTCCGCATGCCAGCTGCAATACCGGCCATGGTAACTTTGAGTGCGCGTTCCACCATTTCGGGCACTTCGCCCTTCCCCTCGCCCTCACGGTCACGCTTGAGCAGTTCCGCCTGTAGGTAGTGTAGCGGATCAGTATACGGATTACGTACGCGCATGGAATGGGCAAACACAGGTTCCTGTTCCAGCAAACTGTCCTGCTGCTTCAATTCCAGCAAATGACGGATGCAGCCTTGCAGGCGCTCCCGCAGGTTCTTGCCGAGTTCAAGCAGTTCTGGATCATCGACCAACGTCTTTTCGTAGTAGCTGGCAATTCGCAGGTCAGATTTTGCCAGCACCATTTCCAGCATATCCACGTAGGTTTTGAAGAACGGCCATTGCTGCATCATTTCTCGCAGCACCGGCACGCGATCGTTGTGGAAAGCCTCCTCCAGGGCAACGTCGCTACCCAGCCAACTGGGCAGCATCATCCGCATCTGGGTCCACGCGAAGATCCAGGGAATGGCCCGCAGGCTTTCCACGCCACCGCCGGGTTTACGTCTTGCCGGGCGGCTACCGAGGGCCAGCTTACCCAGCGCCTGCTCCGGGGTAACCTGACGGAAATAGGGAACGAAATCCGGGTTGTCCCGGACCACGTCACGGTAGGCTTTGAGGGAACGTTCGGTGAGCCAGTCCATAGCTTCCCGCCATTCCGGTTCTGGCCCTCTCGGTGGCGCCAGGGTGGCCTCGATCACAGCAGTGGTGTACAGCGTAAGGCTCTGTTCCGCCAGCCGTGGGAGACCAAACTTGAAGCGGATCATCTCACCCTGCTCGGTGATCCGAAAACTGCCGTTCACCGAACCCGGCGGTTGGGACAGTATTGCGCGGTTGGCCGGGCCGCCGCCACGGCCTACGGTGCCACCCCGGCCATGGAACAGCGTGAGATGGACGCCATACTGATTGGCGACCTCGGTAAGCTTTTCCTGGGCCTGGTACTGAGCCCAGGCGGCCATCATCTGGCCAGCGTCTTTGGAGGAATCGGAATAGCCAATCATGACTTCCTGCCGGCCTTCGCAATAATCCCGATACCAGTCCACGCTGTAGAGCGCCGCCATACTGTCAGGGGCGCCGCGCAGGTCATCCAGGGTCTCAAAGAGAGGCACCACCCGCATCGGGTTTTTCATACCCGCTTCACGTAGCAGCAGAATCACGTTCAGCACGTCCGACGGTTTGCTGGCCATGGAGATGACATAGGAACCCAGCGCTTCCGGCGTCTGCTCTGCTACCACTTCGCAGGTAGCCAGCACCTCGGCGACTTCCTCGGAGGGTTTCCAGTGCCTGGGAATCAGTGGCCGGCGCCCTTTGAGTTCGCGCACCAGGAAATCCTGGCGCTCCTGTTCGGACCAGGACAGATAATCGCCCAACCCCAGGTAATCCACCATTTCCGCAACCGCCTCGGCATGACGGGTCGACTCCTGGCGGATGTCCAGGCGGATTAGAGGCAGACCAAAGGTATGGGCGCGGCGAATGGTGTCCAGCAGCGGACCATTGGCAATGGATTCCAGCCCACAGTCCACCAGGGACCGATAACAAAGCTCCAATGGCCCTGTGAAGTCCTCGTTGGCAAACAGAATGCCGGTGGCGTCGGCAGGCTCGCCGGCAACCCTGGCTTCCGCCCAGTCCCGGGGTTTGATCAGTTTTTCCCTCAACCCGGCCAGCACCTGGCGATAGGGCTCCCGGGTATCACCAGCGACGTCCCGCAGCTCATCACTGGCCTGCCACATGGACAATTCCGCACGCAGGGACTGGATATCCCGCAGGTACAGGTCGGCTGCCATCCAGCGGCCCAGCAGGAACACCTTGCGGGTTACTTTATGGGTCACATTGGGGTTGCCATCGCGATCACCGCCCATCCAGGAGGCGATCCGGATGGGCGACGCGTCCAGCGGTAGTCCATTCCCCGTGGCGTCTGAAAGCGACAGATCGAGGCTTCGCAGAAAGCGCGGCAATGCCTGCCACAGACTGTTCTCAATAACGGCAAATCCCCACTTGGCTTCGTCAACCGCCGTCGGGCGCTCATGCCGAATCTCATCCGTGTGCCAGGCTTCGGTAACCAGTTGCGACAGGCGTCCGACGATTTCATCACGCTCCGCGGGCAACAGGTCCTCATGGTCCAGGCGAGCCAGGCAATCGGACATTTCGTCATACTTCATAATCAGTGTGCGGCGGGCCACTTCCGTGGGATGTGCCGTCAGAACGTACTCGATACGAAGGTCAGCCACTCGCCTGTGCAGTTCATCGGCACTGACACCACCGTCTTTGAGGCGGCCAAACACCTCTTCAAGGGATTCCACCATCAGGTCCGATTGATGGCCACGCTTGCGACGGATACCGTGGTACTGTTCCGCCAGATTGGCCAGGTTCAGGAACTGGTTAAAGGCACGTGTTACCGGCAGCAACTCGTCATCACGAAGTTTGCCCAGCAGGTTGACCAGGCGCTGGCCGGAACCGCTTTCCTGGCGACGGTCGGCCTTGGCAGCCGCCCGCACTTCTTCTATCAACTCGTAGCAATCTTGCCCGGGGTGACGCTGGATACTCTGCCCCAGCAACTCGCCCAGCATGCGAACGTTTTCTCGAAGGTCAGGGTGTAGCTCGGTCACATTGACGTCCTTTTAAATTGACGGAGGCGAAGTAAACTAACGATACTGTTTACTCTCATAAAGCCTTTCTAACGATTAAAGCCTGTCGCCGCAAGGAGTATCCATGAAAGTAACCGATCTGCCCAAACACTGGGAAAGCAAGAAAGAGTCCGTTGAGCGGAGCCACGATTACAATCTCCGCTTGCCACTGGAAGATGCCGCACGCATAGCAGCGCTGGCCGAACTTTACCCGGACCGTTCAGAGAGTGACATACTGAATGACATGATTGGCGCCGCGCTGGACGACCTGGTCAGGCTGAGCCCGTTGAAGGACAAGCTGGAAGGCAAGGATAAATAAAGCGGAGGGCACTTCGCTACGGGGTGGCAAAACCACCCCGTCGGGTCTTGCAGAGTCGTCGCGATTAATCAGGTGTTGGCCTGATCAGGCAACCGATTCGAGCTGGCGCGCCTTCAGCCGCTGGATATGCTTCTGGCTGAGACTGATGAAGCGCGGCGTCATCCCCTGATCTTCATAGATTTCGAAGCCGTCTTCATCGAACGCAACAACCTTTGATCCCTGAACGTACGGGAAGCTGGTTTCCAGTTCATCAAGAGCAGCGGAAATCAGATCTCGCATCAGGTCTTGGGAAGACTTCATCAGATACAACGCGGCCAGTTTTTCCAGTCGCTTGTGATGCTGGTCAGAGAGGTCGGCAAAATACGCATCACGGGTCAGCCGACCACGTGCATGCTTGTCCCAGTAGTTGACCAGATCTTTGATTTTCATGGTGCCTTCACTCCTGCATCTTCTTGGTGGCCCACAGGGTGCACGAAATGTGTGCATCCTTAACCGGAAGTGTAGACGAAGCGACCGCACCCGGGGCGGAAAACTTGGTAACGGATTGTACTTATCCGTTACGCTTTACGAGTCTTTTCTACCCCTTTGACGGCTTGCCAGACAGCGTCCAATGCCTCCAGCGATTCGCCGTCGAGATTGCGGCCTTCGCGTTCGAGGTATTCCTCAATAGCACGGAATCGCGTCTCAAACTTGTGATTGGTGCTATTGAGGGCCTGCTCAGGATTAACACTCATAAAACGTGCCAGATTGACACAAACGAAGAGCAGGTCGCCTAGCTCGTCTTCCACAGCGTCCACATGACCAGCGCCGGAACACGCGCTATACCAGGCTTCCTTTAACTCATCGATCTCTTCGTGAAGCTTGTCGAAGACCGGCTCAACCTCTGGCCAGTCAAACCCATGATTGGCGGCCCTGCGCTGAAGTTTCTCAGCACGCACCATTGCGGGGAGCGTCCGGGCAACGCCCTCGAGCCGGCTTGATCGCTCTGCCTCCGCAGACGTCTCTGGCTTCGCTGCCCGCTCCTCTGCCTTGATACGTTCCCAACTTGCCTTGATGTCAGCCTCGCTGGGTCGGTTGTCCGGATCGATCCGGCTTTCCAGAGTGCCTTCCGGGAAAACGTGGGGATGGCGCCGGACCAGCTTGCGCACGAGGTTGTCGACCACTGAGTCGAAGTCAAAGTGGTTGTCTTCTTTTCCCATCTGGCTGTAGAAGATTACCTGGAACAGCAGATCACCCAGCTCATCTTCCAGATGCGGATAGTCCTCACGGTCGATGGCATCCGCAACCTCATAGGCCTCTTCAATGGTATGGGGCACGATGGTTTTGTAGCTCTGGCGGGTATCCCACGGGCATCCGGACTCCGGGTCCCGCAGTCGCGCCATCAACGTTTTGAGATCATCAATGGAATAGCTCATGATCGCTTTCGCCTGACATCAATGATATTGGGGAGATTGCGAATCTGGGCAAGCAACTTGGCCAACTGGTCGAGGCTGGAAATTTCCAGGGTCACGGTCATGGTGGCCGTATTCTCATCCTTGTTGGATAAGGTGTTGAGAGCCAGAACGTCACTTTTGGAGGACGACAGCACCTGGGTGATATCCCGCAACAAACCGGAACGGTCGTAGGCTTCAATTTCGACATCAACAGGATACACAGCCACAGGCTGACCGCCCCAACTCACCTCGATAATCCGATTAGGCTCGAACTCCTTCAGATTCAGGAAAGTGATGCAGTCCTGCCGATGCACAGTGACGCCACGGCCGACGGTGATGTAGCCGCCAATCGGATCACCCGGCAGGGGTTTGCAGCATTTCGCCACCTGGGTCTTGAGCTTGCCAACGCCCAGAATCTGGATATCCGATTCGGTGTCATAGGGCTTGCGCCTCTGGGTGCTGAGCTTCAGATCCAGTTGCTCGGATTTCGGCTCCAGCATCTGCTGGGCGACGTTGGCCACGTGGGTGGGGCGAAGATCGCCTGCGCCCACCGCCGCAAACATATCCTCGGCGGCTTGATAGTTCACTTTGCGGGCCAGGTCGTTGAGATCCACTTCGTACAGCGACAGGCGTTTGAATTCGTCTTCCAGGATCGCCCGGCCATCGACAATGTTGCGGTCGCGGTCTTGCTGCTTGAACCAATGGGTGACCTTGGCCCGGGCACGGGAGGTCTGGATATACCCCAGGCTCGGGTTAAGCCAGTCACGGCTGGGCGCCTGGTTATTGGACGTGAGGATGGATATCTGATCACCGGTCTTCAGCGGGTAGGTCAGCGGCACGATGCGGCTATTAACCTTGGCCCCGCGACAGGCATGGCCGATTTCGGTGTGCACGCGATAGGCGAAATCCACCGGTGTCGCACCCTGTGGCAGGTCTACCACATGGCCTTCCGGCGTGAACACGTAGACCCGGTCGGAGGCAACATCGGACTTGAGATGATCCGCCAGCCCGGACAGGTCGCCGAGCTCTTCCTGCCATTCCAGCACCTGCCGTAGCCAGTTGATCTTGGCATCGTAGCCTACAGACCGGTTACCCTTGTCCATGCCCTTGTAGAGCCAGTGAGCACAAACGCCAAGCTCCGCTTCCTCATGCATGGCCTGGGTACGGATCTGCACCTCCATCACCTTGCCTTCCGGACCGATGACAGCCGTGTGCAGGGACTGATACCCGTTTTCCTTGGGGTTGGCGACGTAATCGTCGAATTCGTTGGGAATATGGCGCCAGAGTGTGTGCACGATACCAAGCGCGGCGTAACAGTCACGGACTTCCGGCACCAGGATGCGGACGGCCCGAACATCGTACACCTGGGAAAAATCGATGCCCTTGCGCCGCATTTTCCGCCAGATACTGTAGATGTGCTTAGCACGCCCTGAAAGCTCGCCTTCTATTCCAGACGCAACCAGTTCGTCCTTGATGGTAGTGATGACACGCTTTATGTAGCTTTCGCGGTCGAGCCGCTTTTCATCGAGCAACTTGGCGATTTTTTTGTAAGCAGTCTCGTGCAGGTAGCGAAATGAAAGGTCTTCCAGCTCCCACTTGATGTGACCGATACCCAGTCGATGCGCCAGCGGCGCATAGATATCGAACACCTCACGGGCCACTCGCATGCGTTTCTCTTCAGACGCGTTTTTTACGGCACGAATGGCGCAGGTGCGCTCAGCAAGCTTGATCAGCGCCACCCGGACGTCGTCGATCATGGTGACCAACATCTTGCGAACGTTGTCGAGCTGGCCTTCGGTCTGGCCCAGCACATTGCCCTTGAGTGGGTGATGGATGGACGATATCGCCGCCATCTGCTGCACACCGTCAATCAGCCCGGCCACCTCATTGCCGAACTCCTTGCGGATTTTCTCCAGGGGAATCCGTTCCTCCCGCACCGCGCGGTAGAGAATTGCCGCCACCAGACTGGTCTGGTCGAGGTGCAGCTCCACCAATACCTGAGCCATTTCTATGCCGGTGCGAAAGCTGCTGGCACCCGGGGCCCAAACCCTGTCCTCACGTACCGCCTGGACATCAATGGCGGCGGCCATCTCACAGGCCCGCCGGAATTGTTCAGCATTCTCAAGATGCGTTTGTGACTCGATCTGACGAACCCAGCGCTCGATATCAACCTGGCCGTCACCCGTCACTGCATAGTCTTCGCGAACTTTTACCATATCGCTCTTGTTCTTCCTGGTCGCTTATCCGGCCATCCGTGACCGGTCCCGAGAGACATCAATTATCCACGCGCTCGAACATCGCCATGGATTCAACATGGGTGGTGTGAGGGAACATGTCCATAACGCCCGCCCTCACCAGCCGATAACCATTACGCACCATAACTCCTGCGTCCCTGGCCAGCGTGGCCGGGTTGCAGGAAACATAAACAATTCGCTTAGCACCAAAGGCCGTCAGGTATTCACACACCTCCTGGGCCCCGGAACGCGGCGGATCAATCAGTATTTTGTCGAACCCTTCCGCTGCCCACGGTTGTGATGTGAAATCCGCCTGTAAGTCAGCGCCGTGGAATGCGACATTCGATAGCCCGTTGAGTTCCGCATTTTCCCGTCCGCGGACCACCATGGCATCGTCACCTTCCACACCAACCACCTGCCCGGCGCGGCGGGCCAGCGGCAGGGTGAAATTACCCAGTCCGCAAAACAGGTCCAGCACCCGCTCACCGGGCTGGATGTCCAGCCACTCTACGGCTCGGTGTACCATGTTGCGATTGATGTCCACATTGACCTGGGTAAAGTCCATGGGATGGAACTTCATGGTCAGGTCGAATTCTTCCATGTCGTAGGACAGTCGCTCCTCGCCAGACTCGGGCCAGATTCTGTGAACAGTATCCGGCCCTTTCGGTTGCAGGTAGATATGCAATTCATGGGCCTGGCCGAACTCGATTAACCCCTGCCTATCGGAATCGCTCAGTGGGTCCATGTTGCGAAATATCATCGCCGCTGAATCGTCGCCGCAGGCGACCTCCACCTGCGGTATGCGCCGATAGGCGTCCATGCCATGTAGCAGTTCGCGCAAAGGGGTGATGCGATCGCCAATACGCGGATCCAACACCACGCAGCGATCAATATCGGTCAGGAAACTGTTGCGCTTTTCCCGGAACCCGACCAGCACCGATTCCCGTGCAGGCACGTATTTCACGCCCAGCCGAGCCTTGCGGCGATAACCGAGGGCCGGGGAACGCATGGGCGCCACCCACTCTTCGGGTTCAATGCCCCCGAAATGGGCAAAATGTTCCCGCAAGGTATTTTCCTTGAACCGGATCTGGGCATCGCCACTCATGTGCTGGAGGCTACACCCACCACAAAGATCGGCGAAATTACAGGGCGGTGTTATACGCGCGTCGTCGGCTTCAAGCACTTCCACAGCCCGCAATTCATCAAACTTGCTGCGTGTACTGATAAATTTTGCCATGACCGTCTCGCCCGGCAGGCCGCCGTCGACGAACTGTGCTTTACCGTTGTCCCGGGCGATGCCCCGGCCATCGTGACTGAGGGTTTCAATCACACAGCGCACCGGTTCGCTTGGCAGGGCCTTCCTGCGTCTTCTACTCATAGAAAGTCTCTTAACTGGATTCAGGTCTTGATGGGTTCAGGCACCCGGAAACACACCGGTGGAAAGGTAACGATCACCCCGGTCACAGATAATGGCCACGATCACCGCGTTTTCAACCTGTGCCGACAGCTTGAGGGCCGCAGCGATGGAGCCACCTGATGAAACACCGCAGAAAATCCCTTCCTCGCTGGCCAGGGCACGCATAGTGTCCTCAGCTTCCTGCTGGCCAATGTCCATGACCGTATCCACACGGGTGGCATCAAAAATTTTCGGCAGGTACGGCTCCGGCCAGCGCCGGATGCCGGGGATAGACGCCCCTTCCTGGGGCTGCAGGCCAACAATCTGGATATCCGGGTTCCGTTCCTTGAAATACCTGGACACGCCCATGATGGTCCCGGTGGTACCCATGGAGCTGACAAAATGCGTAACCCGCCCTGCCGTCTGCTCCCAGATTTCCGGGCCGGTGGTGCGGTAATGCGCCAGCGGGTTGTCCTGGTTGGCAAACTGATCCAGCACTTTGCCCTTGCCTTCCGCTTCCATTTGTTGGGCCAGGTCGCGGGCGGTTTCCATGCCTTCCTCTTTGGTGACGGTGACAATCTCCGCCCCATAGGCGCGCATCGATGCCCGACGCTCCTCGCTCATGTTCGCGGGCATAATCAGCACCATACGATAGCCCTTGATGGCCGCCGCCATCGCCAGGGCAATTCCGGTATTTCCACTGGTGGCTTCTATCAGGGTATCGCCCGGTTTGATTTCACCCCGGCGCTCTGCTTCCTGGATCATGCTGATGGCAGGACGGTCTTTCACCGAACCGGCAGGGTTATTACCCTCAAGCTTGGCCAGAATCACATTGCTGGTCTCGCCCGGAAGCCGCTGCAGACGCACAAGAGGCGTATGCCCTACATAATCTTCAATGGTCGGGAAATGCATGTTGTAACCTTCCTCAATTCTTCCGGAACCCGCCGCCAGCCGGTAACGCCGACAACACAAGCCTGTGATACACTCCGGGTTCGCATGATACGCGGAATATCCGCAGTCTCCCAATACGGCTTCTCGCTATATCCATGACTGTGGGCTATATCCGGGGCGCCATCACGGTCAGACTGCGTGGAATCAACTATTCTGACAGGGAAGAATGCCGAACATCAGGTCGGCGACGTCAATCGGGAACTCACTATGCGGCGCTGGGGCATACGCAAAAAAGTACTGGTGGTGACACTCGTCCCCACCCTTCTGACCACACTGATGCTGGGGCTGTTCTTTACCTACAGCTGGGTCAACAACATTGAGAACCTGCTGCAGGATCGCGGCGAGTCATTGTCACGCCAGTTGTCGGCGGGCTCGGAATACGGCCTGTTCACTGCCAATCGAAGTCTGCTCAGCAGCCTCTCCAACGCCCTGTTGGAAGAACAGGATGTGCGCTCTATTACCTTCTTCGACAGCAAGCACAATCGGCTGCTGCATAGCGGCCCGGGAAGCTCCGATGATATAGGCAAGGACACCTTGACCGGCGAAAAGGCGGTACGGGTTACTCGTCCCGACAGTACCGTCTTTGTAACACCGGTCTACCTCCAGGACCTGATGATCGAAAGCATGCTTGACCCGGATTCCCGCCAGAACGTGGGCGCAGGCAAAAAGCCGATTGGCTGGGTAACGGTTGAGATGTCCCACATACGCACGGAGAAGGAAACCTACAAAGCACTGTTGATTTCCCTCCTGCTGGTACTGGGTGGTGTGCTTCTCAGCCTGGTGATTGCCCTGCGTCTGAGCCGTTCGTTCACCGATCCGGTATTCGAACTCAATGAAGCCGTGGCGAAGCTCAAGGAAGGTAAGCTGGACACCCGTGTCTACACCCGCGCCGGCCCGGAGTTCGAGCAATTGGAATCCGGCCTGAACGCCATGGCCGGAGAACTGAGCAAAGCCCAGGCAGAGATGCAGCAAAACATTGACCAGGCCACGGAAGACCTCAGGGAAACCCTGGAAACCATCGAAATCCAGAACATCGAACTCGATTTCGCCCGCAAGGAAGCCCTGGAAGCCAGCCGCATAAAGTCGGAATTCCTGGCCAACATGTCCCACGAAATCCGCACACCGCTGAATGGCATCATCGGTTTTACCGAATTGCTGCTGAAAAGCCCGCTACCGCGGCAGCAGCGGGACCACCTGAGCACTATCCGCAAGTCATCGGAAATTCTGCTGACCATCATCAACGACATTCTCGATTTCTCCAAGATCGAGGCCGGCAAACTCATCCTCGACCGTATTCCCTTCCAGCTCCGGGACATCGTAGAGGAAGTTATGGTGATGCTGGCTCCCGCTGCTCACAGCAAGAACCTGGACCTGGTCCCGCTGGTCTACAACGATGTACCAGACAATATCATGGGTGATCCGCTGCGGGTAAAGCAGGTGATTACCAACCTGGTCAACAATGCCATCAAATTCACTCAGACCGGTGAAGTGGTTCTGCGCGCCAGCCTTGAAGAAGAAGATAAAGAGAGCAACCAGATCACCCTGAGGCTCAGCATTACCGATTCCGGTGTCGGGCTCTCACGGGCTCAACAACAGTCCCTGTTCAACGCCTTCAGCCAGGCCGACGCTTCCACCGCCCGCCAATACGGGGGTACCGGGCTGGGGCTTGCCATATCCAAGCGCCTGGTTGAGGAAATGGGCGGCAAGATCGGGCTTGAGAGTGAGCTCGGCAAGGGGTCAACGTTCTGGTTTACGCTGACCTCGGAACTGTCCTCCACCGGCGAAGCCATCGCACCCAAAGACGCTCTGTTTGGCGAAAAGGCCATCTACCTCGACCAACAGAAAACCACTGGCCTGGCGGTGGAACACATGCTCCGGGAATGGGGCATGACGGTAGAGCGGGTGTCATCACCGGGTGCCATGCAGGAGCAGATAGAGGAAGCCCAAAAGGAGCAGTCCGGCTACGCCGTCGCGATTGTTGGCATTACCCGTCACCTGTTGAATTCGAGTCAGTACTGTTCGTTGGTAAGATCACTGGAGCTGGAGCGGGATTGCCGCACACTGCTGTTGACCCCCACTCTTGAAACTCACGATACGCCGCTGTCGGGGCTGGCCAGTGGCCACCTGACCAAGCCAGTATGCCGCGAATCCCTGTACGATGAACTGTTGTTGCTGGTGCACGGTATCAGCAACCGGCAACGCCAGTTGCCGGATCATTCCCATACCATTAACCGTGAGCTACCCTCCCAATCAACACGCGTACCCAGGGTGCTGGCGGTGGACGATAACGATGCCAACCTGAAGCTGGTAATGACCCTGCTCAACGACTGCGGCGTTATGGCTGAAGGCGCGACCAGCGGCTTTGAAGCACTGAGCAAGGCCCGCCAACACTCGTTCGACCTGGTATTCATGGATCTTCAGATGCCCGGAATGGACGGAGTGGAAACCACGGAGAGGCTACGAGGCCTGGATGGCACCAACCATCGCACTCCAATCATTGCGCTGACGGCCCATGCCCTCGCAGAAGAGCAAGATCGGCTGATCCAGCAGGGGTTTGATGGTTACCTGGCCAAACCCATCAGCAACAGTCAACTGATCGACATTATTCACGACTACACCGGCTATACCTGTCACCCCGGCTCCGCCGGTGAACACCTGCCGGTACCAGAGGTACGCGATACACGTCGTTCGGTTCGCCCGTCGACCAGGAATAAACAAGCTGACTGTGTCAGCGTGGCCGAAAGCATACAGTTGGCTGCCGGAAAAGCAGATCTGGCCGAGGAGCTGTTCAGCATGCTCGTTGAACAAATCCATGCCGATATCGACCAAGTACCGGAACTCTGGAACAGCGGCAACATGAGCGAGCTTCTGGAATGCGTCCACAAACTGCATGGCGCCACGCGCTACTGCGGCGTGCCGGAGCTGCGCGCTGCCGCGAACCAATTGGAAACCGCCTTGAAGTGCTCAGCGCCGGATATGGAGTATCAGAAAGAGCAGTTGCTTGCGGCCATGGAACGCTTGCAGACGTGGAGTGAACAGACCGACTGGCAGCAGCTGTTCCGGCAGCAGAACCCACAGCAGGCAACCGTGGACTGAACGACAATCAGCGCGTTAGGCTCGCGCGCTTTCGAGGAGAGCCTTCATATCCCTTACGGCCTCTTTGAGCCCGGTAAACACCGCCCTGGCAATGATGGCATGGCCAATGTTGAGTTCGTTGATACCGGCAATGGCGGCAACGCGTTCAGTATTGTGGTAGTGCAGCCCGTGGCCGGCATTGACCACTAGCCCTTTCCTGCGGGCGTATGCCACCGCCTCCTGCAAGGTGTTAAAAGCCGCTTCAACAATCTTCGGGTCAGTCGCTTCCGCGTACTCCCCGGTGTGCAGTTCCACCACCGGCGCACCGCAACGGACCGCCGCATCGATCTGTGTCACATCCGGGTCGATAAACAGGGAGACCTCGGCACCGATTTTTGCCAATCGGTCACAGGCTTTGGCCACGCGCGCCTCCTGGCCGTCCACATCCAGACCGCCTTCAGTTGTCAACTCTTCGCGCTTCTCGGGCACCAGGCACACACATTCGGGGCGCACTTGCTCGGCAAACGCCAGCATGGCGTCAGTGACTGCCATTTCCAGGTTCATCTTGGTGGTGAGGATTTCCTTCAGCAGCAGCACATCGCGATCCTGAATGTGCCTGCGATCCTCGCGGGGATGAATGGTGATACCATCGGCGCCCGCCTCTTCCGCCAGAATCGCCGCCTGTACCGGATCTGGATATCGGGTCCCTCTGGCCTGACGCAAGGTAGCAACATGGTCAATATTTACACCCAGCAAGACTCTGGGCTTCATTGAGCTAGAGGTCATTACGATCTCCTCGATGATGACTGAACAGGCTTCTGCTATGGAGCACCTTGCCCTGCAACAGGTAATCCACAAGTACCCGTGTTACTCGTTTGGCGATGCGCCGGCACTCAGCGGATTCGAGGTCGCCATCGGCCAGCGCCAACAGCGTACCGCCCGGCAGATTCTGGAGCCTGACACCTGGCGAGGGCTCGGCCAGGATCCCCTGCTCGGGATCATAGCAATAAAGCCCCTCGGCCTCGACAGGCTGCCCGGTATCGGTCGCCTGGTCCCAGACGAAGTCATACCCCAACTCCGCAGCCAGGGATTGCTCGAAACGTCGCAGAACCGGTTCCACATCCCCGGCTTCCGATAACTCGGCGATGACATCAATATAGGCGGCAAACAGTCGGTGGTGAGGGTCGGCCATCGGCAGCAGACGCTGCAATAACTCATTCACGTAAAGACCGCTGTACAGGGAGAGAGTGCGCTTCAGGGAGGGGCCGCTGCGAACGTCCGCCTGAGTCAGAGTCTTCAGGTCGCTACGCCCGGTCCAGTCCAGCAGCAGAGGCTGAAAAGGCTGCAACTGAGCTTTGAGCGGGCTCTTTGCGCTGTTGCCTCCACGGGCAATCACAGTTACTCGGCCTGCGTTAAGGGAAAACACATCCACCATCAGACTGGTTTCGCGCCAGGGCCGGCGGTGGAGAACATACGCGGGCTCCTGTTGCATTGGCCCCGTCATAGCTGCCTCAGAAGTCGTTCATACCCAGGCTTTTCAATGCCCGGTCGCTGTCCGCCCAACCCCGCTTGACCTTGACCCAGAGCCTTAGCATGACTTTACTGTCGAACAGACGCTCCATATCCGTTCTGGCCTCCTGGCCGATGCGCCGCAGGCGCTCGCCCTTGTCGCCAATAATGATCTTCTTCTGGCCCTCACGCTCCACCAGTATTAGCGCAGAAATGTGCAGGGTCTTACCATCCTTGCGAAACTCTTCGATCTCGACCGCCACGGAGTACGGCAGCTCTGCCCCCAATTGCCGGGTAATCTTCTCCCGTACCATTTCGGAGGCCATAAAGCGTTCGCTGCGATCCGTGACCTGGTCATCCGGGTAAAAGTGCACACTTTCAGGCAGGAACCGACTGACCGCAGCCTCCAGCGGCTCCAGATTCATCCCCTTCAGCGCCGACAACGGAATGATCTCGGCAAACTCTCGCTTCCGGGATAGCATATCGAGGTGCGGCAACAGGGCCTCGCGATTTTCAATGCGGTCAACCTTGTTCACTGCCAGAATCACCGGGCATTTGAGGCTACTGAGCTTCTCCAGAACCATTTCGTCCGCCGTCGTCCACGCCATCTGGTCGACGACAAACACCGCAACATCGACATCCTTGAGGGCCGATGTCGCCGCCTTGTTCATATACCGGTTAATAGCGCGGGGTTCTTCCTCGTGCATCCCCGGCGTATCCACGTAGACTGCCTGAATCGGGCCCTCGGTCTTGATACCCAGTACCTGATGACGTGTTGTCTGGGGTTTGCGGGACGTAATACTGAGTTTCTGGCCAAGAATGTGGTTCAGCAATGTGGACTTGCCCACATTGGGCCGGCCGACGATCGCCACGAAACCACAACGGCTATCCGGATTTTCCGGACGGATCACATCATTCATCAGTCATTCTCCACACCCAGTTGCTTAAGGGCATTGCGGGCGGCCTGCTGCTCGGCGATTCGACGGCTATTGCCAGTGCCGGTCGTTTTGCGGTCCAGCGATGGCAGGGCACAGGAAACATGGAACGTCTGGGCGTGGGCTTCACCGTCCACGGAAATGACGTCATAGCGAGGCAGCGGAAACTGCCGTGACTGCAGGTACTCCTGAAGCCGGGTTTTGGGATCTTTCTGGGTATCCTGCAGATCCAGCTTCTGAAGACGCACCTCAAACCAGCGCAAAACCTGTTCTCGACAGGTGTGAAAGTCACTGTCCAGGTATATGGCACCGATGATGGACTCAACAGCGTCGGCAAGGATGGATTCTCGACGGAAACCACCACTCTTCATTTCACCGGAACCCAGCCTGAGGTACTTGCCCAACTCGAATTCACGGCCAATTTCCGCCAGGGTCACACCCTTGACCATACGGGCCCGCAGACGGCTCAACTGACCTTCCCGGGCTTTTTCAAAATGCAGGTACAGGTATTCAGCAATGACCATGTTAACGATGGAATCACCCAGGAACTCAAGGCGCTCGTTGTTCTGGTTGCCAAAACTCCTATGGGTCAGCGCCAGCAACAGCCGCTCAGGCGTCTTGAACTGGTAGCCGATGCGTCGCTGTAACTGCTCGAGATCCGGTTGTGAACTCACTTGCCCTTCATCTCATACTCATGTTGAAAGTGGATAACGGTATCCACATTACGGAACAGGTTATTGCGGACTTCGTAATCCACATTGATGATAACCAGATCCCCGTCTTTCTGAACGGTGATATTTTTTTCATCAAATCCGCGAACATTGTTCACGCTAAGGCGCTTGTTTATCAGATTTCTCACCTGCGCAGGGCCCATGGTGGAAAGATCCTCTGTCCCTTCCAGGCTCTCAAGCGCTTCCTGAATGGTAATGTCGTCAAGATACGCTGGCCCCAACTTGATGACCAACGTCAGCAAGCCGCCGAAAAAAATCGCCATAATCATGATAACAAGCGCCGATGCACCCGACTGTCTGTGCATGGAGGAAAGACTGTTCTTCTTCATGTTCGATACACCCCTGAATAACAACGCACTTATTCCAAACCGCCCACACGGTCAAAGGATGGCAGACTGGTGAGCGATTGCCAGTGCATCCAGATCGCGAACGCCTTGCCAACGACCATTTCATCCGGAACAAAGCCCCAATAGCGGCTGTCATTACTGTTGTCCCGATTATCACCCATCACGAAATACTCGCCTTCCGGCACTACCCACTCGCCTTCTCCAGAGCGCCCCGTGCGCCCCAGGGTCAGGAAGATGTCGTGCTCAACGTCGCCCAGGTATTCACGTCTGAGTTCCACCGGTGGCAGCCGGGCAACAAAGCGTGTGTCCACTTTATCGCCGTTGATAAACAGCTCACGATCCTGGTATCGGATACGGTCGCCCGGCAGCCCGACCACCCGTTTGATGTAATTGGTGCTGCCGTCGTCCGGATAGCGGAACACCATTACGTCACCGCGCTGGGGATCATCCACCGACAGGATCTTGGTGCCCGCAACCGGCAGGCGAAGCCCGTAGGCGTATTTGTTAACGAGGATGAAGTCTCCAACTTCAAGGGTGGGTAGCATGGAGCCTGACGGAATCTGGAAGGGTTCCACCAGAAACGAACGCAACACCAGCACCACCGCCAGCACCGGAAAAAACGAACGGCTGAGATCGACGAGGTAGGGCTCCTTCGGCTCTTCCTCCGCCGTAACCTCCCCGCTAGCGCCTTCTGCGACCGCGAGCCTGCGCTTACGCAGGAATACAACATCCAACAGCCAGATCAGCCCCGTTGCAAACGTTAGAACAACCAGAACCAGGGGGAAATCAATATCCATTCAGGTGCCTTTTAGTTATCCACTTTCAATACGGCAAGGAATGCTTCCTGAGGCACCTCAACATTGCCCAGTTGCTTCATGCGCTTCTTACCTTCTTTCTGCTTCTGCAGCAGTTTCTTCTTCCGGCTGACGTCGCCACCGTAACACTTGGCGGTGACGTTCTTGCGAAGCGCCTTGACGGTCACCCGCGCTACCACCTGATTCCCGATCGCCGCCTGAATCGCGATATCGAACATCTGGCGTGGGATCAGCTCTTTCATCTTGTCAATCAGGGCGCGCCCTCGGTAGTGGGACTGGTCCTTATGGACAATCAGCGCCAATGCGTCCACGCGCTCGCCATTGATCAGCACGTCCAGGCGTACCAGGTTGGCCGCCTGGAACCGCACAAACTGATAGTCCAGTGATGCGAACCCACGGCTGGCGGACTTGATCCGGTCGAAAAAGTCCAGCACCACCTCGGCCATCGGTAACTCGTAAGTCACCTGAACCTGGGTGGACATAAAGTGCATGTTTTTCTGAATGCCCCGTTTTTCTTCACACAGGGCGATCACGTTGCCCAGATGCTCCTGGGGCACCAGAATGCTGGCCTCCACGATTGGCTCGCGCATTTCCTCGATGGATCCAATATCCGGAAGACTGGACGGGTTGTCCACCGACAGGGTCTCACCCTGTTTGGTAACGACTTCATAGATAACCGTCGGGGCGGTGGTAATCAGGTCGATGTCGTATTCCCGCTCCAGCCGCTCCTGGACAATCTCCATGTGGAGCATACCCAGGAAGCCACAGCGGAAACCGAACCCGAGGGCGTCTGAACTCTCCGGCTCGAAGAACAACGAGGCGTCGTTCAGGGTCAGCTTCTCAAGGGCATCCCGGAAATCGTTGTAATCATCGGAACTGACGGGGAACAGGCCCGCATAGACCTGAGGCTTGACCTTTTTGAATCCGGGTAGCATCGGAATGTCTTCCGAGCCTTTCTGCTGAACAATGGTGTCACCCACCGGGGCACCATGAATGTCCTTGATGCCGGCCACCACGAAGCCAACATCCCCGGATTCCAGAATATCCGTGTCTTTGGGTTTTGGATTGAAAATACCGACCTTGTCAGCATTCCAGGCCTTGCCCGTCGACTTCATAACGATCTTGTCACCCTTCTTGAGGGTGCCTTCGGTCACCCTGACCAACGACACAACCCCCAGGTAGTTGTCGAACCAGGAGTCGATAATCAAGGCCTGCAAGGGCGCGTTTCGGTCACCCTTGGGTGGCGGAATTTTCCTGATCAAGTCCTCCAGGACGTCCTCGACACCCATACCGCTCTTGGCGCTACAGCGCACAGCGTCCGTAGCCTCGATACCAATGATGTCCTCGATCTCCTGGGCCACGCGCTCCGGCTCGGCCTGAGGAAGATCCATCTTGTTAAGCACCGGCACCACTTCCAGCCCCTGTTCGATAGCGGTGTAACAGTTAGCGACGGACTGGGCCTCAACCCCCTGGCCGGCATCCACGACCAACAAAGCACCTTCACAGGCGTACAGAGAACGCGACACCTCGTAGGAAAAATCGACGTGCCCAGGTGTATCGATGAAATTCAGCTTGTATTCAATGCCGTCCCGAGCCTTGTAGTTCAGAGTCACACTCTGGGCCTTAATGGTAATACCACGCTCACGCTCAAGATCCATGGAATCAAGGACCTGCTCAGCCATTTCGCGTTCTGTCAGGCCACCGCAGATCTGGATAAAGCGGTCTGCCAGAGTGGATTTACCATGGTCAATATGGGCGATAATCGAAAAATTTCGGATTCGGCTCAGTTCAGTCACAGACAATGAATACTCGCAAAAGACGAAGGATTGAGCCCGGAAGGGCCGTTGCCGGAGTCCGGCGACGGCGTGATTTTACCGGTTACCGGCCGTTATTGCCATGATCAGGAGATCAGCGGCCGCTCATATTGCCTAATAAGGAAACCGATAAGCGCATCTTCGTCCAACGGGTAACTGAACAGGTTACCCTGGCATTGGGCGCAACCAGCGCTTTTGAGGAAGCTGAGCTGCTGCGGCGTTTCCACGCCCTCGGCAACAACGGTCAGGTGCAATTTTCTGGCCAGAGCAACCACCGCTGAGGCGACATCAGTCGCACTGACGTTGTAAGGGATGTCGCGAATGAAGCGATGATCAATCTTGATGACATCAAGCGGCAACTGCTGGAGCGCCACCAGAGAACAGGAACCAGTGCCAAAGTCATCCAGGATCAGGCAGACCCCCATGTCGTGCAGAGACACCAGGAGTTCCCTGAGCATGCGTGGGTCTTCATTCAGCAGTTCCGCCGGCATTTCAAGCTCAAGCCGCTCTGGCGATACTCCCGTTTCGGTAATGACCTTGCGCATCATATCCAGAAACCCGGAATCCGTCAGTTGGCGAACGGACAGGTTGACCGCCATTTTCAGTGACTCAAATCCGGCCCGCTCAAGAGCCTGAACCTGGATACACGCCTGCCTTAGCGCCAGCTCACCCAGGCGTATAATCAGCCCCGTTTCCTCGGCCAGAGTAATGAATTGCTGCGCGCTGACCAGCCCCTTCTCAGGGTGATGCCAGCGCAGGAAAGCCTCGACGCCAATCACCCGCTCGCTTTCGAGGTCCACCTTGGGCTGATAATGCAGCACAAACCGATCGCCTTCTAGCGCCGTTGCCAGCTCTTCCTGCTGAAGCAGGCGCCTGGCGGCCTTGATGTTCATGGCCGGGGTAAAGAATTGGTAGGTGTTGCGCCCCAACTCCTTGGCCCGGTACATGGCCAGGTCGGCATACTTCATCAGCGTACCGGGGGCCTCACTGTCATGGGGAATCATGGTAATACCGATGCTGACGGTAACGCCCACTTCGTGATCGTTGAGGCGAACCCGCTGACACAGCCTCCGCAGAATGGCGTCGGCAACCTTCCCAGCATCATCAGGACCACTGATCCGCGACAACAGCACCACAAACTCATCGCCACCCAATCGGGCTACCGAATCCTCCTCGCGCACGCAACCGGCCAACCATTGGGAAACCTTCTTCAGCAGCTCGTCACCACTATCGTGGCCCAGGGTATCGTTGATACGTTTGAAACCGTCGAGATCCAGAAACATGAGGGCGGCCGGCTCTTCACTGCGACGACTCCTGCGGACCACGTGGTTAAGCCGGTCACGGAATAGCTGGCGATTGGCAAGCCCGGTCAGCGGATCGTAGAACGCCAGGCGATGCAGTTCCGTCTGCGCGGCTTTCAACTGGGTCAGGTCACGGAGGCTCAACACCACCCCATTCACGCCGGGCACCGTCAGCATGGCGGTGAACGTGCCTTCCATATCCCGCCACTGGCCTTGCGAATCGCGTATACGGCCACGGATAACCGCCATCTGCTTCCCAGGCGATTTGACCGCTTCATCAAACCCTGATTTTAACTGCGGCCAATCCTCGGCATGCACCAGGGACTCTAACTCCAGGCCATATACCTTATCGGGGTCGAAGCCCAAAATGTCGTGACTGGAGGGGCTGGCGTAACGCGGCGTGCCATCGCGATCCAGCACAAGAGTTACGTTCGCGGCACCTTCGGTAATAGCGCGGTAGCGACCTGCACCAATCTGCGCCATGATGCGGCCACGAATCATGGTCAGCACAAACAGGAACATCAGCAGACTGATCACAACGCCGGAACCAAGAACGATGGGCGGTCGCGGATCAGACGCCAGATAGTCAAACGCCGGAGTGGAACGGGTCTGCAACAGCCAGTCACGCCCACCGTGGGTGATGGTCTGGCTCATTTCAAAGCTGAAATCCTCACCCAGGGAGCCCAGGTTTGACCCATACATCTGGGTATCCCGCGACACCACCCCGCTGTCGTATATCTTCACATCCAGGAACGGCGAAATCAGGCCAACAATGCCATCAAGCAAAGTGTTCATCCGAAAGGCACTGAACACATAGCCAGCAAGCATCATCTGCCGCTCAACTTGACTTTCAGGCACTTCCCCACCCTGATAAACCGGGTAGTACATCAGAAAGCCGGCCTGATCTTCCGCCACTTCTTCCTGCACCAGCACGACTTTACCCGTCACTTTTGGTTTGGCATGGTCCCGTGCCCGCGCCATGGCGTGCCGGTGCACCGGATCACTGAAGGCATCGTAACCAAGTGCCTTGCGATTCCGCTCGGTTCCGGGCTCCAGATACACCATGGGGTAGTAATCCGGCCCGGTGCCAAGAGGCGTCACGAGGTAATTGAGGACACCGTCCTTCCTGACCGATGCGATATGATCTGCCATCTGGCGGACACCAATCCTCTGCACGTAGCCGATGCCCTGGATCCCCGGGTAATACCGGTTGATATCCACGTTGTCGACATACTCCCCCCAGTCATCCCTATCCACTTCACCGGCAACAGCAAACAGGCCCGCACTGCCCGCCAATACCTGTTCATAGTTCAGCAGGCGCTCTTCAATGGCGGTTCGCAACTGTAGTGACTGTGTTTTGAAGCGGGCTTCGGTACGGTCTTCGACCAGGCGAATGGACACTTGCCATAACAGGGCGGTGACAGCGAGAGAGGCGATCAGTACTAACCAGGCGGCCCACGAATAGCGTAGCTGGAGCAGTTTCCGGAGGGGGAGTTCCTTTCTGTTCATCATTTTTGTGGAGGTCCGATCCGTGGCCAGTAATCTGATTATTTTGGCCAGTATAACAAAAGCCCCACTGGCTGTCGTTTAAACGACCTCCAGCGGGGCTCTCGATTTTGTACCGTTTTGTGTCCGCCGATCCGGCCGGCGGATCAACTGTCAGGGCTTCATCACCAGATAAGTGGCCCGCCCCTGGCGAACAACCCTCACGGATACGGCACTGTCGTCTGGCAAGGATGACACCGCTTCACGGAAATCCTCCACGGATGTGACCTTGCGGCGGTTAAGTTCGGTGATCACGTCCCGTGGACGGATACCCGCATCAAGCGCCGGACCGCGGGCAACGTCTGTTACAAGCACTCCTCCGGATACCCCCAGTGATTCCTGGAGTTCAGCTGGCAAGGGCTCGACCGTCATCCCCAAGGGCGCCGCGGACGGACTGTTGTTGCCGGAAGCCGGAGCAGATGCCTGCTCTGAACCCTCTTCCGGCAGTTTGCCGATTTCAACATCCAGTGTAATTTGCCGGCCCTCCCTCATAACTTCCATGGTGGCCGTCTCACCGACCGGAGTGCGACCGACCATCGGCGGCAAATCTGAAGAAAGGGTGACGTCTTCGCCCGAGTATTCGAGCACAATATCACCCGCCTGCAATCCCGCTTTCTCGGCCGGGGAGCCTACCATCACCTCTGCAACAAGGGCACCACGAGGACGCTTCAGACCGAACGACTCCGCCAGGTCACGATTGACTTCCTGTATCAGTACACCCAGCCAACCGCGGGACACCGACCCGTTGTCTCTGATCTGCCGGAATACGTTCATGGCATCGTCAATGGGGATAGCGAAGGACACCCCCATGAATCCACCCGAGCGGGTGTAGATCTGGGAGTTAATACCCACAACCTCGCCGTCCAGGTTAAACAGCGGTCCGCCGGAGTTACCCGGGTTGATAGCAACGTCGGTCTGGATAAACGGAACGTAGTTTTCCGATGGCAGTGAGCGGCCCAGTGCACTGACAATGCCAGCTGTTACCGTGTAATCAAAGCCAAAGGGCGAACCGATGGCCAGGACCCACTCACCCACTTTCAGATCATTGGAACGTCCGACCTGAACCACCGGCAAGTCGTCGCCACCTTCAATTTTGAGCACCGCCATGTCGGAACGTGGATCGGTGCCAACCAGTTTGGCGGGCAACTCACGACGATCATTCAGACGCACAATGATCTCATCAGCGCCTTCCACCACGTGGTTATTGGTCAACACATAGCCATCGCTGGAAACGATAAACCCGGACCCCATGGACTGACGTGGGGCTGAACCACCTGGGCTTCCGCCAAAGGGTGACTGAGGACCGCGGAAGAAATCCTGGAAAAACTCCGGCAACTGCTCAAGCTGTCGATCATTAAAAGGGAGGTCGTGAGAGCGGCCACTACCCGCCGACTTGGGCTCAGTCGTCGTGCTGATATTGACCACAGCATTCGAGTTTTCTTCGACCAACTCGGTAAAATCAGGGAGATTCTGAGCCGAGGCAGACTGGGCCAGTGACAATGGAACAAGAAGACACAAGAGATACCAGACGAACACGATGGAACCTTGGCGTTGAGGCCGGCACTGCGTGTCTTGATCGTTCTTTACTTCAGGCATTAAAGACCCCCTGTTCAGCGGACGTTGTATACTCAATGTGCGGTCAAAGCCAATAATTTCAACAGAAGCTGTCGGAACATCACTCGGGGGAAGCAACTGACGCCTGCCTGACATCCACCAGCGTCGGCTCCCAGGTTTTCGTTGTACGTGACTGCCCACGACGGGCAGCCAGGAAGCCCAGGGCAAGCCCCGTTGCAGCACCCATCATAGCGACGGCTTCATTGGCCGCATGACCTACCGACAACTGATGCCCCAATACCTGTCTCTTATACACATCTCCGAGCCCACGAGA